>DFZJ01000157.1 GCA_002382045.1 Syntrophaceae bacterium UBA4059 | reverse complement strand
ATGTAATGGATGGATGTGTCTGCCGTGATGAATATCAGTCCAAAAAGGCCGATGACCGTCAGCGCCATCCCGATGGAAGAAATGATTCTTGGTTCATACCGGTCCGACAACTTTCCGGCCAGCGGTGAAAAAAGAGCCTGCAACAGCGGCTCAACGACCAGCACAATGCCCGTCTGTGACGGTGTCAGCAGTTTAACATGCTGCAAATAAAGGCTCAGCAAAAAGGTGACCGCGAAGGTCGCGCAATAGTTAATCAGCGCGGCCAGATTGGAAAAAGCAAAGATTCGGTTGTCCATAAACAGGTGAATATTAAGCAGCGGAAAAGGTTTTTTCAACTGCTGCCGGATAAAGAAGGTAAAACATATCGCACTGCCGGTGATCAGCGCGCCGCCGGTCGGGGAGGGCAGTTGAGAAAAGCCGACCATCAAGGCAAACAGCGCAATGGCATAAAGAAAGGAACCGATCAGATCAAATGCCTCGTTTCTGGCGGCAGAACGTTCTTCCTCTGGCATGCAGGCGGCCAGCCCGGCTGCCGATATTCCCAGCGCGGCGTTGAAAATAAAGATGGTTTTCCATCCCAGATGTTCGGTGAGTAACCCGCCGATAAAGGGACCGCAGGTCAGGCCGATGTACACAGCGGCAATATTGATTCCCAGTATTTTTCCGCGTTCGGCTGCCGGATAGGCGGAGATCAACATGGCCGTGCCGGTGCTGAAAATCATCGCGCCGCCGATGCCCTGAAAAACACGCATACCGATAAAGACACCTTCCGTCGTCGCCCCGATGCACAAAAGGGATGACAGGGCAAAGATCAGCGAGCCCCCGAGGAAAAAAAATTTTCGTCCGTAGATGTCCGCCAGCCGTCCCATCGGCGCCAACATGATGGCCGCAGCCAGAAGAAAGGAGGAGGCCACCCAGCTCAGGGATAGAGCGTTCATGGAAAAATCATGTGCAATCCTTGGCAGAGCGACATTGACGGACGACCCCATAAAGGGCGTCGTAAAGGAACTGATGGTGGTGGCCAGAAGAACGATGGGCAGTTTTCTTTTCATGATCATGCAGTCACGCGGGATAAAAGAGCATTACGTCCGGAGGAATTTTTTTTTCTGCTGTGCGGCAAAACGGTCTTTGCCGCAGGCCAGCATCAGCGTTTGCGGCATGACCTTACGCGCCTCTTTCAACATTTTTTCCGATAAGTCGCGTATATCCCACTGGGCATGCTGATCCGCCCGCAGGCGGGCTAAATGGTAAAGTTCCCGGGCGTTGAGTTTCATCAGCACCCGCTTGCGGTGCGCGTTGGTCAACACATAGGCTGCGGCCCCGGGATTCTTTTCCCTGATTGCCGCATAGGCCAGGTTGGTTTTATTAATCATCGCCATGAAATCTTTGTGACGGCCGATGGCCCGCACCGCTTTCGGGACGGTAACGCCCAGGGACGGGTCGTAGTTCTGACACACGATGGTTGCCATCCGGTGCCTTTTGAGCTGCGCGAAACAACTGGCGCTCATAATCAGTTCGAATTGCAAGTCAACATTTTCGAGTTCCCGGGGCGCCGCGTCATAGGACTGCATATGGGCAAAGGCGGTTTTGAACAGGACGGTCAGATCACGCGTGCTCATCCGGGCCGCCTGGCTCCGGCAGACATCGTAACGCTGGCCGGAAGACGCAAAAAGCAGCGCGGCGGCGGCTTGAAGATCAGCTTCGGGTGTCACAAACGTCAGCTGAACGTCGGCTGATTTTTTTTTGCCTGCTGTAGAATTTTTCGGGAAAAACTTTTCGGCCTGCTTTTGTAAATTCCGGCGGGTCAGGCGATCATAGTCTGTTGCCTGCGTATAGCGGATGAGCGAGGGGGCGACATCTTGGGTTGCGGCATAGAGCTGTTCGCTATACAAGTGCGCTTCGCCAAGCGGGAGCGCCGAAAGCCGCCTCAGCATCAGCTCCAGATTGCGGGCGTTGATGGTCATGCCCAGTTGCGTTTCCGTGGCGAGCGCAATGGCGTAACGCGCGTCTTCCTTGGCCCAGCCTTCCAGCATGGATTTATTGGCCGGATTTTCGGCCAGCGCTTTATTCTGATCAAAGACATAAGGCCGAAGTTGCTCATAGAGTTGATGGTAAAAATCATTTTGCATCTGAACTGTTTCGACAAACAAATCCTTGAAGCCCGCCTCGACAATTTCTTCAGGGACAACAAAGTCCCCGTCAAACAGAACATAGCGCTGTGATTTCTCCGTATAGGAACACAAACGAAACTTTTCAATTTCTTCCGTCAGCAGGCGGGAAACGCCGATGACGTCAATATTGAAAACGGCGTGCTCGGCCACCGAGCTGTGCCCCATTTCAAAAACGATGTTGCGGTTGGACTTGCGGGCTTTATCCACTTCTGTGCGAGCGTCCGCTCTTAGGGCGTCGACCGATTTGGGACTGCGGCTGATCCGTGCGTAGGCGGCGGAAATGGTTTCCGGCGTGATGTCCTGTCGAAGGGCACTTTTTTCTTTGAGTTCGCGAATCAGATTGTAATCAACATTATAACCGGCCAGTAGAATTTTCATTTTTGACAATCTCCTAAGCAACGTCCCTAAGCGATCCCCCTAGAACAAGGGGTTGCAACCCCTTGTTCTGCCGCCCTTGTTCTAAATGTCCGTTAAAGTCTGACCATTTCCACACGCGGGAGCGTCCGCCCGAGAAAACGCTCGCCAATGGTTTGAAAACGATAGGGTACGTCGCTGACGCAAAACAAGTAATCCGGCGACAGACGGCTTTCATTGCCGAGATTTTCCCGATTGATCAGGTCGGCGGCAATTTCCGCCATGGCCTCCGCCGAGTCGATCAGCCGGACCTTTGGCCCGCAAATATCCTGAAACAGCGGTTTCAACAGGGGATAATGCGTACAGCCCAGCACCAGAGTGTCAACCTTTTCGGCCATGACCGGTTTCAGGTATTCTTCAGCGACAAGCCTGGTGGCTGCGTGATCAAACCAGCCTTCTTCCACCAGCGGCACGAACAGAGGACAGGCCTGCGAAAAAACCCTGGCGTCGCGATCCAGCAGGTGAATGGCCCGGGCATAAGCGTTGGAATTGATCGTGGCGGGTGTGCCGATCACGCCGATGGCCTTCGTCCGGGTTTCGGCAACAGCGATTTTCGCGCTGGCTTCAATCACCTCCAGTACCGGTACAGGCGACAAATCGCGGATGGCCTGATAGGCGACAGCCGCCATTGTGTTGCAGGCGACAATCAGCAGCTTGACGTCCTTCTTCAGCAGAAATTCCGCGATCTGGATCGCGTAACGATTGATGGTTTCGACGGATTTGATACCGTAAGGCACGCGCGCCGTATCGCCGAAATAAATGATATTTTCAAAAGGCAGGCGTTCCATGAGCGCACGCACGACGGTCAGCCCTCCGATGCCGGAATCGAAAACACCGATTGCCCGATTTGTTTTGCTGTCCATGCTTTTTTCTCTCACATCCGCATTATAAAGTCATCGACTTTTTTTCATTGTTCGGATAAAAAGACGGCATAGAGGCAGTCTTAAAAAGTCGATCAGAAAAAGTGAGGCTTTTTATCACAACTTTCTTAAACATGCCAAGAGTTCTTCGGGACTGATTTTCCCCCCGGTTTGGAAAGGAAAACAATGTTATGCGCCGTTCGGACAAGGAAATAAAAGATCCCGGAGAAATTGAAGCCATCTTGCAGGAAGCGATGGTCTGCCGGATTGCGATGGCCGCAAGCGATCACCCTTATATCGTTCCGGTCAATTTTGCGGTGAGCGATCATCATCTTTATTTTCATTGTGCAAAATCAGGCAAAAAAATCGACATGCTGCGGGGCAATTCTTCGGTCTGCTTTGAAGTGGATATTCCCGGCGATCTCGTCTGCGGCGAAACGGCCTGTTCGTGGGGCATGAAATACAAAAGTGTAATTGGTTTCGGTCAGGCTTATTTCATCGAAGGCGTAGGCGAGAAAAAGAAGGCGCTCGATATTCTGATGAAAAAATACGCGGAGCGGGGGTCCTTTGATTATGCCGACGATGCGCTGGACAAAGTTCTGGTCATTGGTGTAAGGATAGAAACAATATCAGGAAAGAAATCAGGTTGAGATAATATGCCCATTTATTTACAAATTATTTTACTGATTGCCGCTTTTATCGTCTTTGTCGTGGCGGCCATGTACTTAACCGGATTGGGCTTGCGGCGCGTTTGTTTCAAAATTATCGCCGAAATGGAAGAAGCTGGAGCCTACAGTGAAAAAAAGGCCATCGCGCTTCAGGACGAAAGAAAAAATTTCTTTCGGGTCGGTACGGGTAATTTGCGGCCCAAAGCGCTTAATCTTTTGATTGCCGACAAACTGGTCATCAAAACGCCTGAGAACAAATACTATCTGGACAAGGAAAAGCTGGCCGAGATGAAAAGTGCGATCGGCAGGTAAATCTCACCGAATGGTCAGCGCCGAAAAAACATCCAGAATCCCTTCATCCGTAAAGAAGTATAGTTCATGCGCGGCGACCTGCTGGCTTTTGTCGGCGGATTCCTGAAGCACGGGAATAATCTCGATAGATGTTATATTCATCCACTTGTTGTCCATGTTGATGCGTACCACAACACCCTGCCCGTTGACTTCATGAGGGATTTTATAGGAGGTCAAAACCCGCACGATAAAGTCGTTCTTTTGCTTGGTCACATGAGCTGCCCGCTCATTGAGCGCGCGAACCTTGCCGTATTCCTGCGCCTGCGCGATCGGCAAAAAAGAAACCCATAAAATCGCCGCCAAAAATACCGTAATTTTTTTCATGTTTGTCTCCTTAGGTGATCGGACAATAAATGTTAATCTTTTATTGACTTTACATCGTCTTTTTTCTATATGCCAGATGAATTTTCATGATCGTACCATTTAATGTAAGGGCGAATCAACTGATAACCTGAAGGTCACACGAGGTGACGCAGTAATCATTCGCCCCTGCATGGGAGATGAATTTTGCAATTTAACCCCTGTATAAAACATAAGCTGATCCGCAATTCCGCGCGGCATTTTGCCGAAACGGAACTGGCGCCGATTGCCGCGGAAATCGACCAGCAGAGAAGATTTCCGCGCGACGTTATCGCCAAAATGAGGGCTCTCAACTATTTCGGCCTGCAAGTCCCGAAAGAATACGGCGGCGCGGCTCTGGATTCCATCAGCACGGCCATTGTGGTGGAAGAAATCTCCCGTGTCTGCGCGGCCGTCGGTCTGTGCGTGACGGTGCATAACGGTGTGGCCGTTTATCCTTTTCTGCAATTTGCCAACCCCTCGCAAAAAGAAATCTATCTGCCGCAAATGGCTTCGGGAAAAATGATCGGCGCGTTCAGCCTGACGGAAGCCAACGCGGGTTCGGATGCGGGCAGCGTGGAGACCACCGCCGTTAAAAACGGTTCACATTACATTTTAAACGGAACAAAAATATTTGTCACCAACGGCGGGGTCTGTGACGTGGCTTTAATCTTTGCTTTAACATCATCACCCGATAACAAACTGCAAAGCAGTGTTTTTATTGTCGAGAGCAAATTCCCGGGGTTTTTGCGCGGGGAACTCGAAGACCTCTGCGGCATGCGCGCCAATCCCGTCTCTTCGCTGTTTTTTGAAGACTGTCCGGTGCCTGCGGCAAACCTCCTGGGAAAGCAGGGCGACGGCATGAAGATCGGGCTTTCGACGCTCGACAACGGGCGGATCGGCGTAGCCGCCCAGGCCCTGGGCATTGCACAGGGCGCCATGGAAGCGGCGGTGAAATACGCGAAGGAAAGACAACAATTTAAGAAACCCATCGCCTCCCAGCAGACGATTCAAAATTATATTGCCGATATGGCCACGGAAATCATGGCTGCGCGCCTTCTTTTGTATCGTGCCTGTGAACTCAAAGACGCGGGGGGGCCGTTTGGCTGCGAGGCGTCGATGGCCAAACTGTATTGCAGTACGATCGCGTCGAAAGTGACGTCTCTGGCCGTTCAGATTCACGGCGGTTACGGCTACAGCAAGGAATATGACGTGGAACGTTATTTCCGGGATGCCAAGGTCACGGAAATTTATGAAGGGACAAGTGAAATCCAGCGCATGGTTATTGCCCGTGCCATCCTGTCTCAATCGATGATGTGAGTATCTATGCTGAATATTGTGGTGTGTATTAAACAGGTGCCGATGGTCACCGAACTGCCCTGGGATGAAAAAACCGGCACGCTCAGACGTGATTTGGCGGCGGGTATGATGAATCCCGCCTGCAAACGCGCCGTGGAAGCGGCGCTCCAGGTCAAAGAAAAACAGGGCGCGGTCATCACGGTCATGACGATGGGACCGCCTGCGGCGGAGGAAGTTCTGCGTGAAGCGCTGGCTATGGGAGCGGATCGGGGCATCCTGATTTGCGACCGGACTTTGGCCGGGTCCGATACCTACGCCACATCCTACATCCTGGCTGCGGCGATTCAAAAAGAAGCGCCCGATTGCCATCTGATTTTGTGCGGCGCCTACACATCGGACAGTGAAACCGCTCAGGTTGGCCCCCAGCTGGCGGAAGAGTTGAAGATGCCGGCGGCGGCTTACGTGGAAAATCTGGAAATATCCGGTCGCCTGCTCAGAGTCCGCCGCCTGGTGGACAATTTCCGTGAAACGCTGGAAATGGAATTCCCCGCGCTGGTGACGATTTCCATGGAACGGTATGAACCGCGCTACGCGTCTTTTGCCGGTCTGAATCAGGCTTTTAACGAAAAGAATATGGCCATCCTGAAAGCAAAGCATCTGGGCATTACATCCGAAAATCTGCATCAACACGGATCGCGCACAAAAGTCCGCAAAGTTTTCGTCCGCAAAACGCAAAAAGAAAACGAACTGATTACGGGCGCCGCGGCCAATGCCGTCTGCGAATTTCTGGACAAATATCAGGGTAAGATCAGCGCGGTGATCGGCAAATCGATTGAAACGAAAAAACAGACTTAAGTAGAATGATTTCAATATGGCTAAAAAACAAAAAAGCATCTGGGTATTCGGCGATTACCGCAATTACTATCAGAACCGCGTGACGCTGCAACTGATTTCTAAAGCGGTTGATCTGGCGCGCACCATCGATGCGGAAGTCTGCGCGGTCGTTGTCGGCCATGATCTGGAAGAATGGATCATGGAATACACCGCGCATGGCGCGGATCGTATTCTGGCCATCGACCATCCCTCGCTCGTCAGCTACAGCACGGAGCATTATCTGGCGCTGATGGAAAGACTGGCGGTAAAAAGAGACCCGGATATCATCCTGATCGGCGCAACGGACTTCGGCCGGGAATTTGCGCCCCGGCTGGCCAAGCGGCTGAAAACCGGTTTGTCCGCCGACTGTGTCGGTCTGGACATCACACCGGATGGGCTGCTTTTGCAAATCGCGCCGTCGTTCGGGGGCAACATGCTGGCGGAAATCGTCACCGAACAGTATCGTCCGCAGATGGCCACCGTTCGCCCCGGAACGTTCAAGGAAATCCCCCACAATTACGAAAGAACCGCCATTGTGGAACGGCTGCGGCTGCCTTCCGGTCTGCCTGCGCCAAGGGTTCGTCTGGTGGAGTACGAACGGGCGGCCCAAAAAGGGCACACGATTGAAAATGCCACGGTCATTGTGTGCGGCGGCCGCGGGATGGGCAACAAAAACCATTTTAAAAAACTCGATGAACTGGCCAGGCTTTTAGGCGGAGACGTCGGCGCGACAAGGCCGGTGGTTTACGCAGGCTGGGCCGAACACGACGCCCTGGTCGGACAGGCGGGAAAGCATATCAAACCTAAAATTCTATTTTCTTTCGGCATCAGCGGCGCCATTCAGCACACCGCAGGCCTGGGCGAAGCCGATTTTATCATTGCGGTCAACAAAAACCCGCAGGCAACGATGATGAAAATGGCCGATGTCGCCATTG
>DFZJ01000167.1:29209-29448 GCA_002382045.1 Syntrophaceae bacterium UBA4059 | reverse complement strand
AACAGCACTTCGTTCATGTGAATTTTGCGTTCATCACGGGCAAACAACATGCCGCTGATGGAAAGTTCCATGTCCAGAGCGGCAATTTTATCCATCCTGGGAACAACAGAACAAATATTCTTCAATTCTTCAATGGCTTTAACGGATCTTTCGGATAAAGTTTCCGCCATTTTCTCTGCGATCTGCATAAATTTTTCAGGAGGCGCCACCTTGTTCACCAGACCGATTCTTTCCGCTTC
>DFZJ01000167.1:8631-29128 GCA_002382045.1 Syntrophaceae bacterium UBA4059 | reverse complement strand
CGCCGACTGCGGCAATCACGGGCTTTGGGTAGGTATAAATTTTTTTCAAATATCTTTTCATCGATTCGAAATAGTCATCAATTTCCACATTCGACAGAGACGACATTTCTTTAATGTCCATACCGGCCGAAAAAACATATTCGCCTCCGGTAATGATCAAAGCTTTCATCTGCTGATCGCTTTCAATATCCAAAAGCGCTTCATTAAATTCCAGTCTCATTTCCTGAGACAGAGCATTCATTTCATGAGTACGATTGAATCGAATGATAGCGTAAGCTTTCTTCTTATCAACGATGATATTTTTATAAGTCATCTTTTATTATCTACCTTTAACCGGAGATCTTTACCTGTTTTAAAAAAAGGAACCCTTCGGCCGCCCAGCGTGACTTCGGCGCCTGATTTGGGATTGCGGCCAACTCTGGGCTTTCTTTCACGAATAGCAAACGTGCCGAATCCTCTTATTTCGATTCGTTCACTATTTTTCATTGCCCCCGTCATGGAATTCAAAATCGTATCGACAGCCAGGGCGATATCCTTTTGTGAATACGTTTTAAATTTTACCTGGGTTTTTTTTATTAATTCATTTTTAGTCATCGTGGCTTTTCCGGCGGATATCATGGGTGATACAAATAACTGACCCCTCCCCATTTTTCAGCTTTTTGTGTCACGGATCGACTGAGCTGACTGGCCGCACTTTCGAACATATAATCAAATACGGAAGGATGCTTTTTTCTGGGATAGACCAAATCGTATTTTCCATTTTTACCAGCCAGAACACTCGCCAGTTTTGCGGCGGTTGCCAGATCGCCCAGTTGATCAACCAGGCCGTACTCCTTGGCTTTCCTTCCCGAAAAAACACGTCCGTCTCCAATGGCGACAACCTTTTCACGCGTTAATTTACGATCCCGGACGATGACGTCTATAAATTGGTTATAAATATCATCAATCAATTCCTGAAGAATAATTTTTTCTTCAGGCGTCATCTCCCGCATGGGTGACCCGATATCCTTATACTGACCGCTTTTGACGACGGATGATTTGACGCCGACTTTTTTCAAGAGTTCTTCCACGTTGGCAAACTGCATAATGGCCGATATGCTGCCGGTGATCGTTCCCGGATTGGCCACGATTTTATCACCGGCGCAAGCAATCAGCAAACCTCCTGATGCGGCCACTGATCCCATCGAGACAACCACTTTTTTCGTTTTTCTGAGTTCGACGACTGCGTCATAGATTTCCTGTGATGCGGCAACACCCCCGCCGGGTGAATCAACGCGCAGCACCACAGCAACAATAGATCTGTCTTTGCCAAATTCATCGATCGTTTGCGTAATTTCAAGCGAATCAGTGATCACACCTTCAACAGGCACAACACCGATCTTGTCATTTAAAGAAAAGCTTTGTGTACCGACACTGCCACCCCCTGCGCCTGCCCTGTAAAAGGAAAAGTACAGAACAGCGCCCAGCGCGATCAGTAAAACCAATCCCAAAAGGACAGGATGCTTTCTCATTTTTTATTCCTTGGGCTGGCCGCTGATCTTTACATCGGCCAGAGCCTGCGCGAGATTCGATCCGATATTTTCACGATTATTAATATATTGGCTTGAAGCCGTCGTCGACGCCTGCGCCGGCGTTGGCGCTTCCATTTCTTTAATGCTCAAGCGGATCTTCTTTGTTTTAATATCAATACTTTTTACCACGGCGGACACGGTATCGCCAACGGCATAAAGCTCGGCGGATGATTTGACCCGCTTCTGGCTTATTTCGGAAATATGGACCAGACCTTCGATGCCCTCTTCAATTTCCACAAAAATTCCAAAGTCGGTAAAGTTTGTAATTTTGCCGGTCACCACACTGCCGGGCGCATATTTTTGCGGCAATTCTTCCCACGGGTTCTTTTCAATTTGTTTAATGCCGAGAGAGAATTTCTCGTTGTCCACGTCAATATTTAAAACAACCGCTTCAACTTCCTGTCCTTTTTTGAAATATTCGGACGGATGGGTAACCCGATGCTTCCAGGAAATATCCGATACATGAACCAGACCGTCGATACCGTCTTCAATTCCGACAAACACGCCAAAGTTAGTAATGTTGCGCACCTGCCCCTTGACAACCGTGCCGACCGGATACTTTTCTTTCAGTTTTTCCCATGGATTGGCTGTCGTCTGTTTCAGACTTAAAGACACGCGCTTCGCTTCCGGATTAACTTCCAGCACCACCACGTTTACCGTATCCCCAACATTCAATACCTTGGACGGATGTTTGATTTCCCGTGTCCAATACATCTCCGATATGTGAACCAAACCTTCAACGCCCGGTTCCAATTCAATAAATACGCCGTAATCCGTCAGATTAACCACTTTGCCCTGAACCAGGGCGCCGACCGGATACTTTTCGGAAATATGCTCCCACGGATTTTCATGAAGTTGCTTTAATCCCAGAGAGACTCTTTCTTTCTCACGATCAAATGAAAGAATCTTAACCGAAATTTTCTCGCCCTTGTGGAAGATGTCCGCGGGCTTGGCTATTCTTCCCCAGGAAATATCCGTCACATGAAGTAATCCGTCAATGCCGCCCAGATCGATAAATATACCGTAATCCGTTATGTTCTTGATGATGCCTTCAACGATGCCGCCTTCTTGAATATTGTTCAGCGTATCTCTCTTTTCGCTTTCTCTTTCCAAAGCAACGATGGATCTGCGGGACAGGACCACATTATTGCGTTTGCGGTCATATTTTAAAACATGAAAATCCATCGTCTGCCCGATAAACTGATCCAGATCTTTAATGGGACGCGTGTCAATCTGCGACCCGGGCAGAAAGGCGATAATGCCAATGTCCACGGAAAGACCGCCCTTTACTTTTTCGACAACCGTTCCTTTAATCGTCAGATTATTATCATTGACCTCTTTGATCTCATCCCAGACTTTCAGTTTGGCCGCTTTTTCCCGAGACAAGACCAGGTTTCCTTCTGAATCCCTTTTATCAATAAAAACTTCTATATCGTCACCCACGGATATATTAACATTTCCCTGGGCGTCTTTGAGTTCTTTAATGGGAATAAAACCTTCCGTTTTCCAACCCACATCCACCATGACAATATCCGCCGTCACTTGTACGACTTTTCCACGTGCGATATCGCCATATTGCAGCTGATTAAGACTCTGCTCATAGAGTTCCTTAAAGCCCATATCTTCTTCTTTGGACTGATGGTGTACGCTGTGCATTGAAGAGTCGGTCTTAACCTCCTTTTCATTTGTTAAGTTTGTGTTGTTATTGTTAACCATTAACCTAATACCCCCTGATTTTTATAAGACATTTTTAATCTGGACTGCCTAACATACTGAAAATTAAATAGCAAGATAAATCAAGCAACCATTCCATTTCGTTCATTTTTACCCTTAATCATTTTCACCGGATACGCGCTCAAGAATCATTTCAACCACCTGCGGGATATTCAAATGCGTCGAGTCAATGATAATAGTGCCCGGCAATGCAGTTAAGGGCGCGATTTTCCTCCGTGAATCCTGATCATCCCTGGCCTGCATATCCCTGGCTATGGCCTCTTGTTTTGCTGGCGCATTCTTTTGAACCAGCTCTTCGTGGCGCCGTCTGATTCTCTCCTCAAGATTTGCATCCAGAAAAAATTTGAATTCCGCATCCGGAAACACGATAGACCCCATATCTCTTCCTTCCGCCACAATGCCTCCCCGAGCGCCCGCCTCTCTTTGCAAATGAAGCAATTTCTCCCGAACCACTGGAAAAGCGGACAGGGTGGAAGCGGCCAATCCAACCGCTTCCGTACGGATTTTATCGCCGACATCTTCACCATCAACAAAAACCGTTATTTTGCCTTGCAGGTTTTTCAAGGTGACATGGGTTTTCGCACACAACTTAGACAGTTCTTCAGGATCATTCACGTTAACCCTATTTTTCAGCGCTTTATAGGCTAATGCCCGATAAAGCGCCCCCGTATCCAGGTAAAGGTATTTCAGTCTGGCGGCTACGGCCTTGCTCACCGTGCTTTTTCCAGCACCCGCAGGCCCGTCAATCGTGATCACTTTCCCCGTCATTTTTGTCTTCTTTCCTTTCATATCATTGGTCATCTCACGATGAAGGATCGCTTGCCTAATCAGCTCAAAGCAGGTATAGGAACCATTACAATAATGGATTTTATATCAACTATGTGCAAAATAATTCAAAAGCAATATTTTTCTTTGGCCTTGATTTTATTTCTGATACTTTTCGGGATACAAAACGCCTTTGCCGCTTTTACAATTGATGACGAAAAAAAACTGGGTAAAGAAATTTTTGATAAACTCGAAAAGAATAACTTTCTGCTTCATGACAAGAAGCTCAATGCTTACATCACCGAAATAGGCAACCGGCTTCTGGTTCAAAGCAATCAAGCGCCTTTTGAGTTCACTTTCTCTGTTTTCAACAGTTCGGGCATCAACGCTTTTGCGACACCGGGCGGTTATATTTATGTCAATAAAGGATTAATCACCGCCATGGAAAATGAGGCACAGCTGGCCGGCGTCATCGCGCACGAAATCGCTCACGCCAACGCCCGACATGTCGCCAGTATTATTGCAAAAACACAAAAGCTCAATATCGCCATGCTGGCCGGCATTATCGCCGGCGCGTTCCTCGGCGGCGGCGGAGAGGCTACAGCGGCCATTGCCGCTTTCTCCATGGCCGGCGCCAGCTCAATGAACCTCAGATATCAACGGGAACATGAGGAAGAAGCAGATCGCCTGGGTATCGAATATATGGTGAACACCGGTTATCATCCGGCCGCCATGGTTGAATTTCTAAAAGTGATCAAGCAGTATGAATTTTATTCCAAAAACATACCTTCCTATCTGCGGACGCATCCCGGGACGGACGATCGTATTTTTTACCTGGACAGCCTGCTGCAAACACAATATCGCCAAAGTAAAGGTGCCAATAATATCGTCGGTAATTTTATGCGAATGCAGGCTTTAATCGTTCAGGATACGGATGATCTTGATAAACACCGCAGACAATTCACAGCATCTCTGCAAAAAGATCCCCATAACATTGATCTGCTTTACGCCCTGGGCCTGATCGAAGATCGGCTCGGTCACGCCGGCGCGGCACTGGAATACCTGAACAAAGCGCTGACACTTGCGCCACAGGATGAAGATATTCTAACCCATATCGGCTTAATTTATCTAAAAATGGGTCATGCCGGACAAGCCCGCATCTATCTGTTGAAAGCGTCAGAGATGAATCCCGACGACGAACAGATTACGCTTGCTCTGGGTAAAGCACATTTTGCCACAGGTGACTTTCAAAGCGCACTCCAGTGTTTTCTGAAGTTACAGGACAAGACATTTGACGATACCGACATTCATTACCACATCGCCATGTCTTATGGCCGATTGAATCAGCGGGGTGAAGCCCATTATTATTTTGGTTTATATTTCAAGAAAGAAAGAAAAAAAGAAAGCGCCCTCTTTCATTTTCGCAAGGCGCTTGACTATTATCCTGAAGGAACACAAAGAGCAATAACCATTCATGACGCTATAAACGAATTGAACGCCAAACCCAAAAAGCCGGACAAGAAATCAGGCCGCCCCTGAAATGTTTCTGAATAAAATCTCTTTATTAACTTGTTTTTAACCGGAAACTACCGGTCAATCTTAATCGTTGCGAAAAAAGAGACAATACATTATAAGGCATCTACTTTAATATTTTTCATGAAAGGAGTTTAGACAAGTGAACATTTTAATATTTGGCCCCAACGGCAGCGGCAAAGGCACGCAAGGCGCAATTGTACAGAAGAAATATGGCGTTCCCCACATTGAAACCGGTGTTATTTTCCGTCAGAATATTTCCAAGAAAACCCCGCTGGGCGAAAAAGCAAAAGCATTTATTGACCGCGGTGAACTCGTTCCGGACGATATTACCATTCCCATGATTCTGAACCGCCTCAAAGAAGATGATTGCAAGAACGGCTGGCTTCTCGACGGCTTCCCCCGCAACCTGGCGCAGGCTGAAGCGCTCTGGGCGGCGCTGCAGAAAGAAAACATTAAACTTGATTTCGTAATTGAAATCGATTTGGATCGTGAAACGGCTAAAAAGCGCATCATGGGACGCAGATTGTGCAAGACGGACAATAATCACCCGAATAATATTTACATCGACGCGATAAAGCCCCATGAAAAAGACGGCAAGCTGTCCTGTCGTGTCTGCGGTTGTGAAGAATTATCCGCCCGCGCCGACGATCAGGATACCTCGGCCATCGATAAACGTCATGACATTTACTATGATACGAAAACCGGCACACTGGCCGGCGTTAACTATTTCAAGGAAAGAACCAAAGTAATCATCGTTGACGGACGCGCCGGCGTTAAAGAAGTTTCCGAAGATCTCATGAAGAAACTGATCTAATTGAACAAGAAAGAACCATCATCAAAGCCCGCCGGACCATCGGAGGGCTTTTTTTAACACGCTTATGGAAAACATTAGAAACTTCAGCATCATCGCCCATATTGATCATGGCAAGTCCACGCTGGCCGACCGTTTGATCCAGTTTACCGGCGTCTGCAATGAAAGAAATTTTCAGGACCAGATGCTGGACAATATGGACATCGAACGGGAACGCGGCATCACCATCAAAAGCAACGCCATCTCCCTGCCCTATCGCGGAAAGGATGGTAAAGAATATATTTTTAACCTGATCGATACACCGGGGCATGTGGACTTTTCCTACGAAGTTTCGCGATCGCTGGCGTCCTGTGAAGGCGTGTTGCTGCTGATTGACGCGGCACAGGGCGTTCAGGCGCAGACACTGGCCAATCTTTATCTGGCGATGGAACATAATCTCGCCATTATTCCGATCATCAACAAAATTGATCTGCCGTCCGCCGACATCAACCGGGTTCTGGAAGAAATTGATTCGGAACTGGGACTTGATCCGGACACCCACATCAAATGTTCCGCCAAAGAAGGCGTAGGCATTGAAGAGATTCTGGAAGCCATTGTCGGGCGCATTCCGCCGCCCAGAGGCGACGCCGCCAATCCCCTGGCCGCGCTGATTTTTGACGCCAAATACGATGCCTACCGGGGCACCATCATTCATTGCCGCGTCTTTGAAGGAAGCGTTAAAGCCGGCGACATTATTAAATTCATGTACAACGGCACCACCTATAAGGTGGAAGAAGTCGGCCATTTTCTTCTGACGCGAACCAAACGTGAAAAACTTTCCGCGGGAGACGTGGGTTACATCATTGCCGGCGTTAAAACCGTTGCGGATGTGCGCACAGGCGATACCATCACGCTCCAGGACAACCCCTGCGTGCAACCCCTGCCCGGATTCAAAGAAGTCAAGCCCGTCGTCTTTGCCTCGATTTATCCGATCGCGTCTGATGATTATCAGGATCTGGCCGATTCACTGGAAAAGTACAAGCTCAATGACGCGTCATTTATTTACGAAAAAGATTCATCCGCCGCGCTGGGGCAGGGTTTCCGCTGCGGATTTTTAGGCCTGCTCCATCTGGATATCGTACAGGAAAGACTGGAAAGAGAATTCGATCTCTCCATCATCCTTTCCGTCCCCAGTGTGCGTTACCGTTTCACACTCAAAGACAACAAGGTGATTTATGTGGATAATCCCACCCATTACCCCGATCCTTCAGACATCGCCAAAGGCGAAGAGCCTTATATCCGCGCCGCGATGATGCTTCCCGAGCGTTATCTGGGCGCCGTCATGAAACTGTGCATGGACAAACGCGGCGTGAACTCCAATATGACTTACACCGGTCCGGGACGTGTCGAACTATCCTATGAGATGCCGCTGGGGGAAGTTATTTTTGATTTTTATGACCGTTTCAAGTCCGTGACCCAGGGTTATGGATCATTTGATTACGACATGATCGACTACCGGGAAAGCAATCTGGTTCTGCTGGACATTCTGGTGAATGGCGAAAAGGTTGACGCGCTTTCACAGATTGTTCATCGTGACCGCGCCCGCGCCCGCGCCCTTCTGGCCTGCGACCGCCTCAAAGACGAAATCCCGCGCCAGATGTATAAGATCGCGATTCAGGGCGCCATCGGCGGCGAAATCATCGCCCGCAGCACCATCAGCGCCTTCCGCAAAGACGTCACAGCCAAATGCTACGGCGGCGACATCACCCGCAAAAGAAAGCTGCTGGAAAAACAGAAGGCCGGCAAGAAACGCATGAAAATGATCGGCTCCGTCAGCATTCCACAAAGCGCGTTTCTGGCGGTGCTGAAATCAGACAATGACTAAAGATGATCAGGCCGGGCTTTATATACACGTTCCTTTTTGTTTGAGTAAATGCGGGTATTGCAGCTTTTACTCTATCCCATCCCCCCATCTTATCCCTGAATTCATTAAAGCTGTCATACACGAAATGGCTTTTTACAAATCCTGCTTTTCTTCTTTTGACACAATCTACATCGGCGGCGGGACCCCTTCCCTGCTCTCTGTTCAGCAAATCGATAATATCCTGAAAGCCGTCTATCACAATTTTGATATTGACCGGCAGGCTGAAATCACTATGGAAGTCAACCCCGGCGATGTGTCGCCTGCATATCTGCAAGCACTGCGCAAGCTGGGAATCAACCGCCTCAACATCGGCATCCAGTCTTTTGATGATACGCTTTTAAAATTTCTCGGACGCAGACACACGGCACAAGACGCAGTCGTTGCAATAAATGCTGCCCGCAAGACCGGATTTAACAATATCGGTCTTGATTTAATCTATGGAATCCACGGTCAGGAAATCAATGACTGGAAACAGACATTACACAAAGCCCTTTCTTTTTCCCCGGAACATCTTTCCTGCTATCAGCTCTCGCTCGATAAGAAGACCCCACTCTACAAGCAGTATAAAAAAGAAGGTCTGAAGATGACTGAAGAAAACCAAGCGCTGGATTTCTTCATGACGACGTCGAAAGTCCTCACGGATACTGGTTACACACACTATGAAGTGTCCAACTTTGCCCTGAATGATTCTTTACGATCCAGACACAACATGAAATACTGGCGGCATGAGCCGTATCTGGGCATGGGACCTGCCGCCCATTCCTTTACGGATCGTAAACGGTGGTGGAACAAGGCGGCCGTCAAAACCTACCTTAAAGATATTTCTGAAGGAAAAAACCCGGTGGATAAATCGGAAAAACTATCGATTGAACAACTTGCGCTGGAAGCGCTCTTCCTGGGCATGCGGACAAAAGACGGGATTAACCTTGCAGACTACAAAACCCGCTTTGGTTCTGACTTGCTGGTTGAAAAAGAACGGATCATCGAAGCGTTGATCAGGAACAAGCTGGTAGAAGTAAAGAATGGCTGCCTTTGTCCGACATTGGCCGGCATGGCGGTGGCGGACAGTCTGGCGCTCATTTAAAAAAATCCCCCTTTTTTAAAGGGGGACAAAGGGGGATTTTTTGACACACAACTATTTATAAAATCCTCCCCAACCCTCCTCGCGCCACCTTTAAGGTGGTTAGAAAAGGAGGGGGAATCTCAGTCGTACTCTTCCAGGTAGCGTTCAATATAATCCCGTACTTTATTTTTTGGCTGATAAATCCCGAAATGGCCTTCACACAGGATATCAGCTTCCAGTGCAAGAAGCGTCAGCATCGACTTTCTCCAGGCTGCGATATCTGATCCGAAAGCCTGATTAAACGGACCATGAATATCCTGGCCGAACAAAACTCTCTTGCCTGCCCTGTCCAGATAGATGGAAATCGAACCCGGCGTGTGTCCGGGTGTGTGCAGGCAGTGTAATTCCTCATCGCCGAACTTCAAAATTTCATGCGCGCCCGTTAATTTCTGATCAACTTTTGTGGGTGGAAAAGTCGTCCCGTACCAGTTGGCCGCCGTCTTTATCGAATCACCGGTTTCCAGGGCCCGGGCATCTTTTTCATGGATGATTATTTTTGATCCGAATTGTTTGCGGAAATATGGCGCGGAACCAATATGATCGATATGACAGTGCGTCAGAACCACATGCGACACTGAACCTGGATTCAAACCAAGCATCTCAATATTACGGACCAGTTGAGATGAACTTCGACCCGCCCCGGAATCAATCATTACCAGAGAACCGGCAAAATCGATCAGATATACGGCTGCATCATCGGCATGGGTAACGCCGGGGCCGCCAATCAGATAGACACCAGCAATGATTTCTTCGCTGACTTTTCGCATGATTAACCTATTTTACGGACCTAAAGGTTCGGACTACATTATGGGACGTAGTACGTACCTGCCTCGTTCCCAAGCTCTGGCTTGGGAACGTATATACCCTATTTCTTCAACACCGCCATAACATCTCCGGCGTTCCCCATAACCACCGGCTGCTGTTCCAAGCCCTTCAGCCGCCGCGCCATATAAGGAACATGCTCCTTCAAATACTCCGAAAGCTCACCCACGGTGATTTTCCCATCCTTGTTATTGTCCGCCTCGCCTTGAAGCCCCTTGAGGAAAAAGTAGGTAAACAGGGAATGGCGTTTTTCCGGATACCAGGCCGATACCTGATCCACCGAGGCACTGGTCATGAGAACCGCGCCGGCCGGACCCCTGTATTCTTTTTTTACTTTCACCATCGCCGGGCTGATGCCTTTGAAGAGCATACCCTTGTCCGTGTTGCCGGAGAAACAGGCATCCAGCACCACCGTAACCTTCCTAGCCGGAAGCTTTGAGAGGTTGTCATAAAAAGTCTGGAGCCGGTAGCCGCTCGCCCGGATATACTCGGGGTTGCCGTCCACCGGAACAAAGAAGGCATCTCCCGATTCCAGATCGGGAGCGCCATGCCCGCCGTAATAAATGAACACACGGGAGACATTGGCTTTAACATACTTGTATAATCTGCCCTTCGGGGCGTTTTCCGTGCCGAATATTTCATTGAGTTTGGAAAGCGTCGCATTTTCAACATAAATGATATTGTTTTCATCAAAGCCCATTGTCCGCAAAACGTATTCCTTCATCACCCGAGCGTCGCGGTCAGCATAGGCCACTGCGGGAATACCCTCCCCGTAGGCCTTGTTTCCAATGACCACGGCAATATCATATTTTCCCGCTTTGGCGCCCTGCGGAATGTTTGAATCCACATCCACACTCAAACCACCGGCGATGGCGATGGCGGCCGTCTTTTCCGTATCCTGTCCAGCAACGACAATTTCCTCAACTTTCTTTTGCGGTGCATTCATCACCAGCGCCAGCGCCTTTTCCGCGTTAAAGCGGGAGCGGGCCTCCGTCAGGGTAACGTCAATCGGAATTTTTTCGCCGTTGGCGATGCGGGTATTGGTGTAGAACATGAACTTGAAATCCTTGAATTTGCCTGATGGCAGCGCACCCAGGTCAAAGTGCGTCTGCGCGTTTCCGCCGATAAACACATTCTGGCCCGCTTTAACATCCGCGGCCACGTCGCGCGCGTCGCCCTGGCCGACATTCTGTACACGCACCGTCAGCTCCACCATTTCCATCGGTTCGATGCGCGAATTGCCGCTCGCGTCGTGAATGCCGGTATCCGCCACAATGAGTTTCGGCTCCGTTAAAGCTTTTGTGCGGAAAGCCACTTTGACGGGCGGCGGATCAAAGCCGTTGGCTTCTTTCACGGCAATGGTGAATGCGGCGTTATCCGTCGGAATTTCTTCATTCGCCTTGACGGCGATTTCTCTGACAACCGTCTGACCGGCGGGAATGGTTCCCAAAGAGATTTCCCGCTCAAAGCTCAACCCCCTGATGCTTTTTGCCGCTGAGATTCGGGCCACACACTCAAAGGCATCACCTTGACCGCTATTTTTAACCTTCAGAACCAGTTTTCCCGTTTCCTCCGCATCCAGAATATGATTGCCCGACGGCTCTGAAAACTGAATGGACGTCGAAAGAGCCGGGGGAACCGGAGAGACGGAGATATTCACGCTGCCCTTTCCCGCCTGCGCGCCTGAGGCCAGTAAAATGAAACATACTAAAGCCATCATGTATGATATTGTTTTCAGCATACCATTTTTCCTTTTTGCGGGTTTGATCACCTGATGCCCTCACCATGCTCTCGTTCCCAAGCTCCGGCTTGGGAACGAGAGCAAAACGAGACTTACTAAATAATATCTTCCATATCGCAATCGAGCGAGCGGGCCAGCTTCACCAGCAGATCAACGCTCGGGGCGCGCTTATCATTTTCAATCTGGGAAATGGCCGAGACGGACACGCCGCAGGTCTTGGCCAGTTTCGCAATCGTGAGTTTCCGGTATTCCCGCCAGACCTTCAGACGACTTTCCCCGGACGTCAGGCGCCGGACAAAGTCATCGGGAAATGTTTCTTCTCCTTCGGCAATAGCGGCGCTGATATGGCGCGCATCGCGGATGTCTTCCAGTTCTTCCAGACGGTTGATCATTTTTTCCCATTCTTCAAAAGGGACAATGGCATATTCCGGTGCGCCTTTATGTTTAATGATTTGAATGTTCATTTATAGACATCTCCTCTTGATCCTATTTTCAGGACATACACCATAAGCTCTTTTTTTATAACTTCACAGATAATCCGCCAATTACCGATACGCAGCCGCCAAAACGGCGTGCCCTGCAACCGTTTCCAGTCACCCTTATAGCCTGTGGGATTGTTCGCGATATTTTCAAGTTCCGCGTCAATCTTTCCGGCAATCCCTTCAGGCATTTTCAATCTGGTTTTGACAGCCTGTTTGCTGTATCTAATCTGAAACATGGCTGCATATTAACTAATAGTTAAATAATGGTCAAGCATTTCTTAACTTACACATCATCATGTATCGTCGTATAAGAACACAACTCCGAAACCTTCGCCGTGCAATTCCATGCAGGCTACCGGCATCGGAGTTGTCTGCTGCTCTTTGCCCTTCAGCAAGGGACGGGATTTCGTCCGGGTCAGAGGGAAAAGCATCCGCCATTTCCCGGTGAACTGAGGGCAGGGCAAGCCGGAAACCTATATTGTTGTTGCGGTTGTCCGGTTTGTTCCTGTTGCGATTCGCCGCGCGCGTGTTGGCGGCATTGTTGTTTCTCTCGTTCCCACGCGCTGCGTGGGAACGAAGTCACGGCGCGCCGCGCAGGGGATCACGACCAGCCGGTATAAACAGGCATCACCCCCGGCAAGCCCGCATAATTTCGCGCGCTGGAGTTGCGCCAGTGAACAGGATCATCAACATAGCCGCGTTTTACCGGATTCTGATGAATATAGTCCAGCTTCTGGCGCAACACATCCTCATTGCCGACGAGCTGAGGATGAGCGCCTTCTTCCCAGCATTGAAAATCCCTGTCGCGCTTATGTTCTTTCCGGAAGAAGGCCATCTGCTTTAGCACACGCTCGGCTTTGCATTCCATCAGGTAATCAATCAGTTGCCTGGCTGTGTATGATTTAAACCGGGCCAGCTCTTCCGACAGATTTTCCGACTGGACGATCATGTGAATATGATTTTCCAGAATGACATAACCATAGATTAACCAACCGTGATGCTCCTGCCGGTAGCTCAGAGCATTAAGAATAATCTCGACCGTCTGCGGGCGTGTAAAGAGCGGTATCCAGTTGATGAGCGTGCAAGTCAGGAAATGGGGGGCTTGTTTGTCGCTGATACGGTAACGACTGCGTCCCATGTATTCTCTCCTTTATTTTTTCCCTGGCTTTTGCCTCATCCCCTCGTTCCCGCGCGCTGCGTGGGAACGCATGCCCGGCGCGCCGCGCCGACGGGGAATGTCCGGTTTACTCTTTCCCCGCCGACCGGGCTTAAAACCTTTGCGCTACAGCTCTTTGGCGCGAAAACATACAGCCTCACCGGGCGCGGCGCGCCAAAACTGCATTCCCACGCAGCGCGTGGGAACGAGAAAAAATGTAGTTCGTAGCTTCAGCTGCGCCCACCGCCCTCTCTGTCAAATCAGGCCGGCTCCGCTGCGGCCTGCTTACGACAGAGAGGGCTCTTGTTCTTGCCTGGCTCACTGACCTGGGGGCAAGGCAAGCCGGAAACCAAGGTCGTCGTGGCGGACGCCCGGACTGCCCCTGCCGCGAACCGCCGCGCGCGCGCTGGCGGCAATGAAGTTCCAGCTGCCGCCGCGAGCAACGCGGTAGGAACCGGAAGACGGCCCCTCAGGATTATCCCTATCGCTGTTCCTGTAATAATCACTACCATACCGGTCCTGGCACCATTCCCAGACATTACCACTCATGTCATGGAGCCCCAGACCATTGGGCTGCTTTTGTCCTACGGGATGCGTCCTGCTACCTGAGTTCCCATCATACCAGGCTACGGTCTTCACATCAGCACCACCCGCGAACTTCTCGCTCTTTCCGCCGCTTCGGGCCGCATACTCCCACTCGGCTTCCGTAGGCAGACGATACCGCTTGCCACTTTGGCTGTTTAAACGCCGGATGAAATCCTGAGCGTCATTCCAGGAAACCCGCTCCACGGGGCAGTTGTCGCCGCAACTGCTGAAATAGGATGGATTGCTGCCCATGATCTGACGCCACTGACCCTGCGTGACTTCGTATTTACCCATGTAAAAATCGCTGACACAAACTTCATGGACGGGCTTCTCATCCGCATCGCCACCACCAACGGCGTCCCCCATCTGAAAGCAGCCGCCTTTGACAAAGACAAACGGCATGCCGGTCGTAGCATCGGTAAAAGCGCCCCCGCTCGTCGTCAGTTCCCAATCCGCCGCTCCCCGCAAACCGCGCGGGAAGTCTTGCAAAATGTTCCAGGTGACACGTTTGCCCTTGCCTGTTTTGAGCTTCCCAATATCGCCCTCAATATGCAGTTCGGAGGATTTGTATGTTTTCCCTTCCACGGTGATGGTCAGATTAACCTCCGCTTCTTTTTCCTTCCCGTCCAGATCATAGGTAATGACCAGCCGGTTCCCCTCCTGCCGGACTTTTTCGTTCTTCAATTCTGCCGCATCAACACTGACGACGGCTGAAAATAAAATCACCAACAGCAATATGAACATTCGTTTCATCGGTGGCCTCAGTTGCTAGTTCTCTACACCTTTGTATTTATTAATAATACTATCGTTCAGACACGCCGCGCCGAGGGTTTTTGCAGTTTCCTCGTTTCCGCGCCATGCTGGTTTAAAAACCCGCGCTACTGTCATGCCTCAATGTTTTTGTCGGACATCCATGTTTTTATAATTCCTGTATTCCCGCTCAGGAACACCGCGGAAACCACATATTTCTGTCTGAATAACAAATCAAATCTTCCTGCTGATACAGTTCAACATGCAAAATTGAACCAGACGGAAATTACTATAAATTAAAAATATTTCTCATCATTGATTTCACTATAATCATTTCATTTGCTTCCAGATATCCTAATTTTCTCAATATAAAATTCTTTTCGATTGTTGCCAGCTTTCCCAACCGTATATAGGATTCATCAAGAAGACCACATTTGCGCCAATCCGTTATTTTTAAATCCGCTTTTGAGTTTTGTTCCTGAGAAGTTATTCTTGCCACAAGCACATCCTGATCGCCGGCATCATAAAGAACAAGTGCTGGTCTTCTGGAAACACTCATCATATCCGTGTGCGGAAACTCAATAAGAACGATAGTCCCGAAATCATAGGTTATCATAGGCAGCATCCTTATCCGCATAACCCTTGAGAAACTGATTTGTCGCCATTTTGTTCCACTGCGCTTCCTCGTCTTCCAGCATCAGAATAACCCGCAATCTGGAGTCCGGTTTCAGGACTTTTTTAATACTCTCCGGCATGGACAAGTGTCCATCAGGCAATACCTCGGCAAGATATTCATAGGCTTTCATACACAACCTCCTTCTGCTTTTGTTTCATCCTTTTCGGCATTTATCCTATCCAAACCTCATTTAATTTGCAACTCCGACAACTTCATAGGGCAGGATCGTATCCTCACACCCGTCAATAATTTCCACGAGCTTTGCAAAAAATTCGCTTACGGGAATGGCCGCGCCGGGCGCAAAGTGTTGCAGAATATTGATTTCCCGCGCTTCATCCCATGCGATAATGAAAATGGCCTCGGCATCCTTTTTGTGACCGGACAGGGTCTGCATCTCCATTTCTATTTTTGCGTCTTTGGCGGGAAAGACAAAATTCACCCCGGCGGCAAGTTTGTTTTCCTTCTCATAAGCGTTGGGAAACAAGAGTGCAACAGTATCATCGGCCATGATGTTGAAAAGCGCAATTCTGGCGGTTCTTTTCGTCTTAATCGTTACTTTTGCTTTCTCACCGGCGCGGAAAACGGTATTATTGAGGTCAGCTTTAAGCCCGATGACCTTTGATTTTTGTTTGGGGATATAGACATCCGCTACGATTTTAACGCGATATTCCGGAATGGGCGCGGTGGACGGGTCTTTCTGGTATTGCCCCAGGGGCAGCCAGGTGGCTTTTTCGGCTACGATAAAGCCTCGTGAATAGGTTTTAATGAAATCGGCGGCAACGGTAAAATTGGTGACGAGCGTCGCCGAGGTCACGGAAACACCCGCCGCCTGCTCGATGGCCGCCGCCCGCGCCCTCTGCAGGGCTGTCAATTGCGACTGCTCCACGCTCATGCCGACCACCGCGCAGGCCGCCTCGGCCTGAATGCCTTTTTTAACCTCGCCTGGCCCACTTTCGGGCGACGACGCCGCGAAAACAGGCCAGGCAATCATCGACAGGAACAGGATCAATATTACATATGTTTTTGTTTGCATCATCTTCGCACTAACCTCCCACTACCCCCTCCAGAGGGAGACAGCATCCCCTGCGCCCCCGCCTTACCTAAAGGTCACACGAGCGGGGGACAATATAAATATTTACGTCCGCAATGTGCCAACGATATCTTTGATACTTTTTATTTTATGGTCATGCAGGTAATGCCAAATACCATCAATGATCTCGATTGTCGCACAGGGATTAATGAAATTGGCCGTTCCGATTTGCACCGCGCCTGCTCCCGCGACCATAAATTCCAGCGCATCTTCAGCCGTCATAATACCGCCGATACCGATAATCGGAATAGTTACTTTTTGCGCGACCTGCCAGACCATGCGCAGCGCGACCGGTTTGATGGCGGGCCCCGACAGGCCTCCGGTAATATTTTTCAGATGCGGGGTTCCGGTTTTCAAATCAATGGACATCCCCGTCAGCGTATTAATCAGGGATACCGCATCCGCGCCGGCTTCTTCCACTGCCTGCGCAATGGCTGCAATGTCCGTCACGTTGGGTGTGAGTTTAACAATCACAGGCAGATTTGTTTCCGCCTTCACGCGGCGGGTCACTTCGGCGGCCGCTTTCGGATCAGAACCGAAACTCAAGCCCCCTTTTTTAACATTCGGGCAGGAAATATTGACTTCCAGGGCGTGAACACCCTGAGCCCGGCTCAGTTTTCGGGCGACTTGCGCATATTCTGAATAACTTTCACCATAGATATTGGCAATGACAGCGACATGGTACTGACTTAAAAAGGGAAGCTTCTCCTTGATGAATGCATCGACGCCGATATTCTGCAAGCCAACGGCATTGAGCATACCACTCGACGTTTCCATGATCCGCGGCGGCGGATTGCCCAGGCGCGGTTTCAATGATAACCCTTTGACAACAAGGCCGCCCAACCAGTTTAAGTCCACATAATCCGCGTATTCTTCACCGTAGCCGAATGTCCCGGAGGCTGTCATGACCGGATTTTTCATTTTCAATCCGGCAATGTTCACCCTCATTGCTGCATCTGTTGTAAGTGTACTTTTCAAGAGATCATCCCCCTGACTTTCCCGCAATACTGGATTCCGGGTCGCGCTTCGCTTGCCCGGAATGACCAATGTGATTTTTCTATTCCCAAATCACTTTCTGAAGATCAAATACCGGCCCGTCCGCGCACACCCGCTTGTATGCCTTCCGGCCCTGTTCATCTTTAACGGCCACGGCACAGCCCACACAGGCGCCCACGCCGCAGGCCATACGTTCTTCCAGCGACACCTGGCAGAAATATTTACCATCCAGTATGGTTGATAATGACCGGATCATGGGCTTAGGGCCGCAGGCATAAATCGCCGTCTCGGCGGGTTTGTATTTTTTAATGTCCTTTTGAAACGCCGCCGTCACCAGTGATTTCTCGCCAAGCGTTCCGTCATCCGTGCAGATGATGATTTTGTAGCAATACTGGCGAAGATGGTCGAGACCGACAACAGCGTCCGCTGTCTGCGCGCCCAGATAAAACGTCATGCTCTCAGCGTCATGACAGACTGTCTGGCAAAGATATTGAGCAAGCAGCGACAATGGCGCAACGCCAATGCCTCCGGCAATCAAAACCATATTCTTTTTATTTTCATCTATCGCATAGCTGCCGCCCAGCGGGCCGGAAATCTCGACTTGCGACCCTTTAATCAACCCCGCCAGTATTTGCGTTCCCTTGCCCACCACCCGATAAAGCAACCCAAGGGTGCAATGCGACTTGCTCCGCGAAAACGAATAAATGCTGATGGGTCGCGACAGAAAGGGGTCATGCAGACCGGCAATGCGGATCATGGCAAATTGACCCGGCAGGGGCTCTGCAAAATTCCCCGGCAGTTTCACCTTCATCAGAAAACAGTCGATCTGGATCTCTTCGTTCGCGGAGACTTCTCCGATGTAAATATCTTTAGCCATTATTTTTTTCCTGTTCGTTTTCAGCCCACATCACCAGGGCATCCTCATTCGTATCGGTATAGTACCGGGGGCGTTTTCCCTTTACTACAAAACCGCATTTGCGGTAAAGATTTATTGCCCCGAGGTTCGATTCGCGAACTTCCAGGGTCTGCCTTGTAATCCCCACTTGCGCCGCAATATCTTTCATTAAATTCATCATGTTGCAGGCAAGCCCCTGCCTTCGGAAGTCACTTCTGACCGCGAGATTATGCAGATGAACTTCGTCGGCCACCAACCAGAAAATAATATAGGCGGCGATATATGCTTTCCCTTCTCTTTCAACTTTTATACTGAGGCACTGGGCGTGTGTCGTCTTCAATTCATCGAGAAACATGCCTTCCGTCCACGGCGCGGAAAATGATGCGCGCTCAATGGCCAGTATTTCCGGCAGATCTTCTTTTTTCATCAGATCGACGCTGATTTGCTGGTTTGCATTTTCAGAAGACATGGAAAAATTCCATGGCGGCGGCAACGGCTAAAAATATCGCGCAGAAAATGGGGATCACGCCGCGCAGTTTGATGGTGTTCATCGCAACGGCAATGCCTAACAGAGGCAGAAAATAGTAGGTTAAAGAAAGCATCGTATGGGTTGGCGCCGGCAGTTGCGGATAAATCCAGATCAACGCGGGAATAAAAATAATTTGTAAAACAAAAAGCAGAACAACATAAAACAGAAATACTTTGGCCAAACCGAGATAGGTTTTCCTTTCTATGGCGCGTATATTTAAATCTTTGGCGTCCACCAGAGCCTGATCGGAAAGAAGATTATTGGACGCCACAATTTTGATATCCATTTTTTGGGCAACAATACCAAAAGGAACCGCAATCAGGATCGACAGCGCCATGAGTTCCCCGGTAACCTTTCCCAGTGAAAGACCTGCCAGGATCGCCAAAGATGCCGCGAATGCCGCAGCGATGGAATCATTGGGGGGGATATAGATGCCGATGGGAATGCGGTCAATCCAGAACAGTTCGAGCATCGCGCCGATGATCAATCCCGCATAAGAATTGCCGAGAATGAGGCCGACGACCGGGGCAATGATGATCGGCCGGGAAATCATGGTCTGAATGAATACGCGATCCAGACAAAGCAGACCGCCGACAAAAGATATGATCATTATTTTTATAAACAATATCGTACGAACCTCGCTATTGTTTTACCTGACAGAACTCCTTTAAAGCATCTTTGATATTTACGGCTTTTTCCCGGGGAACTCTTTTCAGTTCAACGGCAACGCCATTGTCCTCCAACAGCTTCAAGACATCCTGAATTTCCGTTTCACATAAAAAAACGGAAGGAGCACAACAGACCTTATAGTCTTCATGATGGATATTGCCGATATTGAGTTTTTCAAAATGAAATCCCGCCTGATAGGCTTTCAAAGCATCGGCAATGTTGCCAAACAATACAATCGTCTTTTTGCCGCTGCCGTGAGCATAAACGTAATTAGCAGCAAAATCCCCCACGGAGCAGATATTGACTTCGATTTCACTGGGAACGGCCATACGAATAACCGTCTCACAGAAGAAATCACCGGCGGAGTTGTCATCCACGACCATGATGCATTTCGCTTCGATGAAAGGCACCCAGGCTTCCAGAATCTGGCCGTGAACAAGCCTGTTGTCCACCCGCACCAGAGCAATGTCGTAAGATTCCGTCAATTGTTCACCCGATTGCTTTTTTGTTTAATATTTCACTGGCCAGAGAAATATTCTTTTTCCCGTAATCTTTGATAAAAGTGGCAAACTCATTTAATGTGGTCTCTTCCTTCAGATCCGATAATTTGAGCAGCATGGGTAAATTAACCCCTGTAACCACTTCCACTTTACCCTCTTTCAT
>DFZJ01000167.1:0-8620 GCA_002382045.1 Syntrophaceae bacterium UBA4059 | reverse complement strand
CCTTTGGTCTGTTCAACACAAACGTGCATAACATCTTTTAACGGGCCTTTAATCGACTCCGCCGCATGGATCAACTCATTTCCCAGGTTTCCGTGCGTTGTGATCAGCACACCAATCATTATGGCCTCCCCTTTTTGAAAGCGCAAGTACCAGGACCCTTTAAAGGAGTGTCCGTTTTAAACGCTCTCAATGTTCCTTAAAACAGTTCGATAGGCTAATGGATTGCCTAATAATTGTCAAGATTTATCAGGCAATACGCCCAGAAATTCACATCCGGACGTCACAATGGTATATGATTAATATTATTGCATTATTTTAAATATCTATCGACAAAATATGATATTCTACCCTTCGCGACGGATACAGCGACGACATGATTCTGTTATAGCGTTTAATCTGTTCATCGTATTTTTGCTTGAGACCCCGCATGGATCCGGATTTATAATCAATAATCGTGATCAATTCGTTGGACACGATCATTCTATCCACGATGCCAAAGTCACTTCTATCGGATATCTGCTGCTCGATATAAAGTTTGCCCGGCCTGAACATGACGGCCGAGATATCGCTTCTTTTGACAAAACGAAGGACCGCGTCATATTCTTCATCATTTAACTCTCCGGCAAGAGGCAGCTTCGTCTGATCAACAAATTTGGCCAGCCAGCGGTGCAGCCGTTCACCCCGCATGATCCCCATCCGGATGTATTCCGAAAGAAGCGTCGGGTCGATTTCACCATACGGGTCAGGTTCACCATGATGTTTTTGAGGCACATCCAATACCGCGACGCGTTCAGCTTCTTTGGAAGGGCTGAATAAAGAGCAGATCTCCATTTTACGGCCCTCAGGCGCAAACCGCGCAAATGTGTCCAGCACGGCCTGATGAACAGGCTTGTAATTTCCTTCTTTTTTAGTCGGCAGAAAAACCGTCAGTGTCTGGATTGCCCTTGTTGCCGCAACATAGAAAACATTTGCCCGCTCACGCCGCGTCCGTTTCAGGTTCTCTTCACGATTTTCAGTGATTTCCCTGGCCACCTCCGATTCGCCTGCCGCCAAAAGAGCAAACTCGCCGGATGTGAATTGTACATGGCATTTTTCAGAATCCAGGTAAAACGGCGGTTCTTTTTCGTCTTCGTTCCAGAACACAAAAACGTGCTTGAACTGAAGCCCTTTTGTTCCGTGGATGGTATCAACCTTGAGACTGTCGCTGTTTTCAGCTTCCGGCGCCTTCACGTTAAAGCGGATATTAAACATCCGTGCGAGGAATGCGTCCGCATCAACGCCGCCTGCACTGAAGAAAACCTGCGCCTCATCCTGCCAGATATCCAGTAGGGTGGAAGGCAGTTTGCCCCGCAAAAGCTCAATGGCAGCGCTCACGGCCATGATTCCGAATGGTTCGGGAAATTTACGTGCAAACTCAACCCGGACCTCCCCGATATTTCCGAATATTTCACGCCACAAAGGAGACTGCGCGGCTGTTTTTGCGAATGGCTGATCGCCGTCTTTAGAGAGAACACCCGCCAGGAAAAGCATGACTGCGACACCATTCTTCTGTGAAAGAAGCTGCCTGCCTCTGACCTCTGACACATCAATGTGCTGCCCGGCCAGTTCGGCTGATATCTTCTGAACATGATTATTGGTTGCCGTCAGCACCGCCATGTCTCCCCATCGACAACCGTATTCCGACTTCTTCGCCTTCAGAACCTCGACGATAACGGAATAAAAGGCGTCTTCCGATCTGCCGTCTTTTTCAAGCCCGACCAGGTTCACCTCCGTCACGCCTTCAACGTTGACCTTTTCTTCCGGAGGCTTTTGTGTTTCTGTTTTCTCTTTGCCGTCAAAGAGATTTTCCACAAGCACATTGAAAAAAGATATCAGTAGCGGCGTGCTTCTGAAGTTATAGGGAAGCGAGCTTTCGGCAATAACACCATTTTTGATATAGCCCCCGATGGCTGCTTCCAGCGCCTCGCGGTCCGCGCCACGCCATCCGTAAATCATCTGCTTCCAATCGCCTACGGCAAAAAATGATCTTTCGCCTCCCTCGCCATGGCCGGATAGAATCTCGTCGATGAGGGGCATCAGGATGGCAATGTCTCCTTTCGATGTGTCCTGGAATTCGTCAACCAGAAGATGCCCGGTTCTGTCCAGCCCGAGGGAAAAGTAGTTGCTCATGAGCTTTGGCCGGTCATTCGATTCGCTTCCATCCAGGTCCAGGAGGAACTTCCGCACATCAGAGAAAAATATTAATCCTTTTTTCTTTTTGACCGCGTCCGCCGCATCAAGATAGATCCCGCAAAGAAACGCGACGGCAAGCTCCCTGAGGAGTGCCTTGTTCACGGCCAGCTTTTCGGCCGTCTTTCTGTAATCCTTGAAAATCCTGTTGAGATCCGCGTAGGGACTCTGGTCCCATGTTATCTTTTTGCCAAGGCCTTTGTAATGCTCCAGATCGGCGCGGGTGGCGACTGTTCTGGCAATAAAACTTTCATAATCCGTCATCGCCTGGATCACCCATCTTTGAACATTGCCGGCCGGGATCAGCGCTGATAATGCATTTGCCTTTTTGCTCAGCGATGCGAGCTCATTTACGAGTATGCTGTTCTCTTTCATCAGGACATCAATATCTTCAATCCTGTCCACATCCCTCCAAGCGCGCAAGACCGTCTGTTCTTCGGCAAGGGGACTCCAGAGCGCATCCATGTCTGTTTTCAATATTCTGGCGACAATGATCAGCTTGTTGGCCTTGCCGCTTCTCATAACGCTGTCGCGAAAAAGGTTTTCGATGGCGCGGGAGAGTTCCATCTGTGCCTTCTCGTCCGCCATCTTCGACGCGTGGCCGGATGCGGCATAGAGCCTGTAAAAGAAGGCGTCTATCGTCGAGTATCCGACCCGGCCTGCCTCCATGATCAGGTTCAGCCTGGCCGGCAGGGACATCTCTTTATTTGATGCTATCTTTTCCATGATGCGGGAACGCATCTCGGCGGTTGCGGCGCGGGTAAATGTGAGCGCTGAGATGAATTTTCCGCCGGTGGATATCCGGTTAAACACTTCATCGGTAAGCCTTGTTGTTTTCCCCGAACCGGCGGATGCCGAAAGAAGAATGTTTTGCATCAGTTATTCCCCCTTGCGGCCTTATAATAGTCATCTCTGCCGCACAATGACTGGAACAGGCAGAATGGACATTCCTGACAGTCATGATCAGGCGCAAGCTCACTGCCTCCGATGATGGCATCAAGACGCGCCGCTATGGCGGACATCAGTTCATCCGCATCGGCACTTTGCTCCGGTGGAAGAGCCATGTCCCGATCTTTTGACGATTCTTTCAGAAAATAAAAGCGGGCCCCTGCAACGTCTTGATTAAAATGCTGATAAATCATCAGCTGCGCGGCGGGATGCAGAATGCCTTTTTCTGTAAAACGCGCAAGCACGGTTGCTCCTCCGGCGGGAATTTGAAACCTGCTTTGCTTTTTTGAATACTTAAAATCAATCACCTCGGCGCGCCCCGCAATCTTTGCCAACCGGTCCGACCGTCCCGTTATCTTATAGCGACCGGCGATCATGCCGCTGAATTTTTTCTCGCACGACAGGGCATTGTCGGCAAACAGGATTCGCTGATCTGATTTCATCTCGTCTTCATATATTTCCTGCAATAATATTTTTGCATTCAGCATGTAAATATTGATGCCTTCAACATTCCTTAATGCTTCATTCTCATCGCTTTCCCAGAGTTCATCAAAAAGCACCTCCCAGTTGTCAAGCAGATCCTTTCTGCCGGTTGAAAGCTGCTGAAGGAATTGATGAATAAAAGTGCCCATCCGCATGTTTATTTTTTCATCGTCATCCATATAGGCAGGGGGGGTAATGCCGAGTATATATTGATGGTAAAATAAAAACGGGCACGCCAGAATTTTGGAAAGGCTTGAATAAGAATAAGTAAATTCTTTAAGTCTGTCCCGCAGAAGATCATCAACCGGTATCGCGGGCTTTTGACCATCTTGCCTTTCAGGCACTGATTCTTTAAAGACCAGCGTCGTAATTGGTTTTCCGAACTCCTGCGCAAGAAGGCTCATATAATAGCTCGGCGTTCTTTCCCTGATTTGGTCATCAACCGCTGCTATTTTAATGGAGTCACCTTGTGCCAGGATCTGCCTGAAAATCAGGTCTTCGTATTCAAATACGCTTTTTCTCATCCGCGGAACATGCACTGGATTGATGAAAGGCCCTTCAAAAGGCTGCGTCGGCATGATGCCGTTGTCCAGTGGCAGGATCAAACACCTGCTGAATTTTTCTCCTGATACGTGACCGAAACCGACCACCTGCACCGGCGCCGACCGGCTTCCCGTGATACGAAATTTTCTTGTTTCGAGCAGCATCTTCGCGGCATCGGTTAGATTTCGCCCCAGCCTCTCTTTCCAATCGTCCAGAAGGGTGGAAAAAGATACAGCCGTCTCCAGCGCCTCACACGCCTCGCGGACATAATTTTCTCTGTTTTTTGACAATTCCACGGCACAGGACAGAGCATATTTTCTGAAATCGGGCATCATGCCCGTTTTTTCAGCCGCTTCTATCTCGGTTAAAAGTCTTCTTCCGGCCGACGTTGTCGAAAAGGGCAACCAGACAGCCAGATTGACGGCCTTGGCGAACAGTCGAAGCGATCTGTTCCAGAGCATCGTGGTGAGCGACTCATCAAGCAGATAGATCATCAGTTGATCCGTTCCCGACCGCTCTTTAAGGAAACTGGAAACCTCCAGGGTAACCAGGTCAACCATGGCATGAAGCCCGGCCAGCTTGACCATATCGATGCCTGCGCCGTCCGACGGCTTGACTTCGCCGCCGAATGACCCGGCCAGGTTTTTCGCCGAATCAAACGGGAGTTTAGCCAACCCGGCCAGTTCTTTGCCGTAAAGCGGTTTATCAATCAGTAATCTTTCTTTTTTAATGCTTCTGTAGAACCGATCCGTCACCGGCGTTATCCCGGGAAGCCCCATAAATATTTCCTTTTCTCCGGGGATCATCTTATGAAGCGAAGCCACTTCCAGTTCCGTCATGAAAAGATTTCTTCCGGAAAGCCACTGTCGAAAAGTCTGAAGCGTGTCCAGGTATTCTTCAAGCCTGCCCCACTCGTCCTCGGTAAACCGTTCGGATCCCGCGATCGTATCCTTCCCGACGCCATATTCCGACAGATGGATCATCAACGGCAGCAGGCTTGCGGCGCGGCGCGCAGGATAGGCTTCATCAGGAAACCTTTCCGCCATGAACTGGATAAAGTAAAGCAACCGCTCATCGCCCGGGATGGGTTTCAGGTTTGAATTTTCAGTGATCTTGACGGTGATGTAGGAGTTGAGCCCTTCTATTCGGGGAAGAATCCCACCCAGTTCAGTGTGGATAAGATGCTGCACCGGATCAACAGCCCTTTCGTTTGCACAGATGATCGTCCAATCGGAAAGATCGGGATAGTCCTTACGAAGAAGCGCAATTAACTTTTCAGAATATTGTGACATGTTGTCTCCTGTTGCACCGATGATCATGTCTCCCGCCTATTTTCTTTATGGGAGGAAACTATGAATAAGCACGTAAACCTTGTCAAGGCATAATTTTTTTCAGAACATTGTGTTGACATTGTCATTCTCAATATTTATACTCACCCAAAATTTCTTCTCAGAGGAAATAGCAGATGCACCCCTACCGGTTACTCATTGAACATCGTTTTATGATCACCGTCCTGCTGGGTATAATCGGCATCGGGTTGATGGCTTTTTACACCATTTGCGACACGTCCTGCTCCTATCTCCGGGGTGATATTTTCGGTATGGACCTGAAGTACGTGGGCGTGGCTTACATGACCGCCGTCATCATTCTGGCGCTTTTAAAACAGTCGGATTTATTGCAAATGCTGGTCGCAACGGGCATTGGCGTGGAAGTCTATCTGGTTTCTTTTCAAGTGTCGGAAAATGTTTTCTGCCCATTTTGTCTGTCTTTCGGCATCATGATTCTACTGATGTATGTGATTAACTATGAGCGGTCCATCATGTTGAATAAGAGATATCAAAAAATGATCTACGCTTTCGGCGAAGCGGAAATCCCTTTCACCAATCATCAGCGGATCCCTCTGCTGGTCATGATGATTATCGGCTATCTATTCGTCAGCTTTTCCTTTTCCGGGTCGGCCACACCCGCCTATGCCGCCGACCACCCGACTGTCCCGTCCTATGGCAAAGGCGCATGGGAGCTCATCATTTTCACGGATTATTTTTGTCCACCCTGTCAATCCGTCGAAAAGGAACTGGAGCCCGAACTGGCAAGGCTTCTGGCCAGAGGTGATGTTAAAATTACTTTTGTCGATTTTCCCGGTCATAAGGAAACCGGCCTCTATGCAAAATATTTCCTTTCCGCCGTCGCTGCTGACAAAGGCTATCAAAATGTTTTAAAAGCAAGAAATATTCTTTTTTCTCTGGCCTCGCAGAAGAAAGTTGATCAGGAAAACGTTCTTTCGGCCACCCTGCAATCGAAAAATATCGCTTTGCAAGCCACGGATCCCAAACCTGTCTTTAATCAATGGTCGGCTTTGATCAAACAGCATGAAATCAATCAGACACCAACCTGCATCCTGCGTTTCTCCAGCGCTTACTCACGAAAATACGTTGATTCGGAACATATTCGAACCGAGCTTATTCCGGAACTTCAGAAAAGATTCCCCAAGGGGAAGCGGGAATAGTGGATAGTGGATAGTGGATAGTGGATGGTGGCGTTTAAGTTATCAGGAACGCTTTCTCCGGTTGCACAATCTTCAGGAAAGCGGATAACATATCTTTCAGCCTATGAGCTATAAGTTAAACACAACAGACGATTATCACATCCACACATTGAATTCTCTGGGCTGGGAGCTGACGGTCGTAAACGCGCTTTATCCGGAGAACAGCCCCTGCCGCCGCGCCCTGTTACACAATGCACCATTCGGTGCGCAACTTTTTCACTTTCTGGAAGATAAGATTCCGCTTGCGCGCTTAAAAACCGTTCTGGAAGTCGGCGGCGGCCTCGGGTATTTGATGAAGGACTTTCTGAATCTTAACCCGAACCTTCAGGCAACCCTGTTGGACATTTCACCTCTTCTGCTGCAAAAGCAGAGGGAAACATTGACCGGATATCCCGTAAATTACCAGGAGATGGATTTTTTAAAAATGCCCGTGACCGATCTGCGAGCTTTTGATCTCGTTATTCTGAACGAAAATCTTGGCGATTTTCCCACACTGTTCTTCCAGCAAAACCAAGCAGAACAAAATGATCCTGACACGATTCGATCTTTAAGCCGAGTTGCCGATTACATGAAAGCATACGATCTTCAATTCACCCCCGCTGAAAATATCAACATCGGGGCGCTGGAGGTTATGGAAAAAATATGCGGCGCCGCCATCCCTTATATTTATTTAAGTGAACACAGCTGTGAAACGTCCTACAGCGATCCCACGTTCCCCCATCGTAATTTTACTGCGGCAGGCAATCCCGAAAAAATTTCTCTTCAGGGCCATGATGAATTCACCATCAAATTTTCCCATCTGGAAAAAATCGCACGGGCCTGCCGCTATAAAATATTCCGCGGCCAATATATCGACATCCTGCCCATCGCTTTGAATGATAAAGTCCGGGCTGCTCTGCGTTCGGCTACACCGCTTTCCGACGAGCAGGAAATCCTCCAGCAGTTTATTTATGATCTTCACAAATATGAATATTTAGTGCTCATTAATAACTCCAGGAAGAAAGGATAATAAATGAAAACTATTCAAATTGTACTGTTCAGTTTTGTTCTTTTATGTTTTGTCAGTACAGACGTGCTGGCTTTTCGCTGCGGTTCCGGCCTGATCACGAGCGGCGCCTCCAAGGTGCAGGTTACTACAACCTGCGGCAAACCCACCTCAAAAGAAAAAGCCTGCGAAGGACGTCAGGCATCCACCCGCACAGACAAAGACGGAAAAGTAAAGAAATATAAAAAATGCGCCAACAAAGTTGATATCTGGTACTACAACTGCGGCGACAACGATTATATCTATGCTCTGACGTTTGAAAACGGCAAACTGACCAAAGAATCAAACGAAGGCCGGGGAAAAGGCAGATCCGACTGCCTGGGGAAATAAGACCTTTTTGTAGGGAACGGTATTGTGACCTTTAGGTTATTTCAAACCGTTCCCTACTTTTTATTCAACAACGCCATCATCTGGTCCGGATCATTCGTCGGCAGCGAACAGGTAAAGTTCGAACAGACGTAAGCGGTCGCCTGACCGTTGACGCTGGCATGCGACTGCACAAACGGAGCAATGGTTTCAATATCATGCTGGGCTGAATGCTCGGGGCGGAAGACAACGATCTTATTCGGTACATAATGGCTTCTTAAAACCTTCAACAGCATTTGCGTGTCGGAATGATCCATATTTCCGACAATGATCACTTCGCTTGATGGACCGATGGCAAAGTCCAGTCCACAGAGAAATTGCGTAAAAGCTGTCGGCATCGCATCCGCCTCACCACAAAAAGCTCTGTAAATTTCGTGCGCTCTTTCGTCCATCTCGACATCCCCGGTGATCCGTGACAAACGCAGTGTATTGAGAAACGCTATTGAATTGCCTGACGGGAT
>DFZJ01000194.1 GCA_002382045.1 Syntrophaceae bacterium UBA4059 | reverse complement strand
CGATTTGGCCGCCATATTGAGCATCATGCTGATGATATGATGATTGCAGATTATCACCATCTTCTGCAGACACTCAAAGCCACGGATGGCCGGGCTTCCGGACGACCGGATATGATACAGAATAATCTTTCCCGGCTGCAAAAAAGATATGATATCTCCAGCCGGCGTGTTCAGAATCGTAAACGGAGCATTCCCGCTTTTGGATTTTCTCCCGAACTGCCCATCTCCGCCAAACGGCAGCTCATTATCGATACCATCAAAAAAAACCAGGTCGTGGTTATTACCGGCGAAACAGGCTCAGGCAAGACAACACAGATCCCCAAGATGTGTCTGGCGGCAGGCCGTGGACTACGCGGCCTGATCGGCCTGACGCAACCCCGGCGGATTGCCACCGTCACCATCGCCTCACGTATCGCTTCTGAACTGAACCAGCAAGTCGGTGAAGCCGTATCTTACAAAATCCGTTTTGAAGAAAAAACGTCTGCCGAACCGCTGATCAAAGTCATGACCGACGGCATGCTGCTGGCCGAAACCGCCCAGGACCGGGATTTGCTGGCCTATGATACGATCATTGTGGATGAAGCCCATGAGCGCAGCCTCAACATCGATTTCATTTTAGGCTATTTGCACACCCTGCTCTCGAAAAGAAAAGACCTGAAGCTGATTATCACTTCCGCCACGATTGACACATCCAAATTTGCCCGGGCCTTTCATGACGCCCCGATCATCGAGGTTTCCGGACGGATGTATCCGGTCGAAGTGAGCTACCGGCCCATTGATCCCGTGCTGGAAGAAAAGGGTGAAACAACCTATGTGGATGAAGTCGTGGCCTGTGTGGAAGATTTACAGCGCGAACGACGTTTTGAAGATATTCTAATATTCTTACCCACCGAACAGGACATTCGCGAGACATGCGAACGACTCGGGAAGCGTTGTTCCGGTCTGGTTTTACCCTTATTTGCCAGACTTTCCGCAGGAAACCAACGGCTCGTTTTTTCTCCCGCGCGGGAGCAGAAAATTATTGTGGCAACAAATATCGCGGAAACATCCCTGACGATCCCCGGCATCAAATATGTGATTGACGCAGGGCTTGCCCGTATTCTGGAATATAATCCCCGCAGTCAGACCACCGGATTGCCCATCAAACCCGTTTCGAGAAGCAGCGCCGATCAACGCAAAGGACGCTGTGGCCGCGTTCAGGACGGCATCTGCATCCGCCTTTATTCCCGGGAAGATTTCGCTGAGAGGCCCCTTTATACGACGCCGGAGATCCTGCGCTCCAATCTGGCCGGCGTGATTCTGCGCATGCTGTCTTTAAATCTGGGATTGATAACCTCCTTTCCCTTTATTGACAGGCCTCACCCGAAAAATATCCGCGACGGCATCGAAATACTGCGTGATCTGGGCGCGCTCACCCGTGACGAAAACGAAACTGAGGCAGAACATTATAAACTGACTGAAATTGGTCAGATCATGTCTCAATTTCCCCTGGATCCCCGAGTGTCCCGGATGATCATTGAAGCCAAAAAAGAAAGCTGCATCAACGAAATAGCCGTGATTGCCGCAGCGCTGAGCATCCAGGACCCCAGGGAACGCCCCTATGACAAGATCGACCAGGCCGCAGCCGCTCACGCGCAATTTGCGCATCCCGAATCGGATTTCCTCACGTACCTGCAAATCTGGAACCGATATTCCGACAATCTCGAAAAGATGCAGTCACAAAGCAAGTTGAGAAAATTCTGCCGCGATCATTTTCTTTCTTACCGGCGCATGGTGGAATGGCGGGATATTTATCATCAGATTCTGGAGATTATCACCGGTAAGAATATTGCGCCAAAACACAGGAAACCCGTAAAGATTGAAATTGATCAGACTATTTCCGATAAGATTCACCGTTCGATTCTCAGCGGCTACCTTTCCAATATTGCCCAGAAAAAAGAAAAGAATTTTTATACCGCAGCCAAAAGCCGCGAAGTGATGCTTTATCCCGGCTCAGGTCTTTTTAACAAGGGCGGCCCCTGGATTGTCGCCTCGGAAATCAGCCTGACTTCCAGAGTTTTCGCCCGCAATGCGGCTAATATCAAAAGTGAATGGCTGGAAGAATTGGGCAGGGAGCATTGCCGTTACACCTGGTGGGCGGCGCACTGGGAGAAAAATCGCGGACAGGTTGTGGCGCTGGAAAAAGTAATCCTTTTCGGCTTGACCATTGTCGAACAAAGAACGGTGGCCTATGAACGGATCAACCCGGAGGAAGCCAAAAAAATATTCATCCGCGAAGCCCTGGTCACAGGCGAAGTCGGACGCAAACTTCCCTTTCTCACACACAATCTGTCTTTATGGGATAAAATAAAGACCATGGAAGATAAGCTGAGAAAACGCGGCATCGCAGTTGATGAAGAAACGATCGCAGAGCTCTATGAGCAAAGACTTCCGCTGATTTCGGACATCCGGTCCTTACAGAAACTGATCAGAGACAAAGGAAATGATGATTTCCTGCGATTCCGGGAAGAAGACTTCATTGCAGAAGATCCTGATCCCCTGGATCTGAATCAATATCCCGATCATATTAAAATCGGCAACGCCGCACTGGCCTGCCATTATCGTTTTGAACCGGGCCGTGCACAAGATGGTGTAACCGTCTCGGTCCCCCTTGGACTGATCGCCAAAGCCGCATCCGAAAATATCGAAAAACACCTGCCGTCTCTCCTGCGGGAGAAGGTCCTTTATATGCTGAAATCTCTGCCTAAAAACGTCAGGCAAAAGCTGCCGCCTCTGGTTCAGATCGCTAAAACATTCAGTCAGAGGGAAACCATTGCGGAGAATTCACTGCCGATGGCGCTAAGCAGGTATTTACTTCATGAATATAAATTGACCGTGCCGGTCGATTCATGGGCTCTGGAGAAGTTGCCGCCGCATTTAAACATTCGCTACAGTGTCATTGATGACCAGGGCAGCGAAGTCACCAACAGCCGGAACATCGGGAAACTGCAACAAGAACTGATCGAACAGGTCCACCAGACCTCGCTGACCGCCTACCGGCGTCAATGGGAAAAGGATAACATCACCAGCTGGAATTTCGGTCCGTTGCCCGAAAACATTGAACTGATGGGGCAACACGGTTTGGCCGGCTACGCCTACCCGGCGCTACAGGTAACGGACGGCGTCATCAATCTCCGTCTGTTTTCCAATCCGCAGGAAGCAGCCATCAGCCACCTTCAGGGCGTCGCCGCACTTTACGATATTCATTTTGCGGAAAAGCTCAGACAGCTTAAAAAAAATATCGTTCCGGGCGGTGAGCTGAAAAATCAGGTCGCAAACATCGGGAATCCCAAACACCTGGAACAGGCCATCATGGATCGCGTTAAAAAAGATTTGTTTTATCACCCCTGGCGCAGTCCCGAGGCGTTTATCAGCCATGCCAATGCCGTCGACACAAAAATCCTGCCGTACGGGCAGCAGGTTGTATCTTCCATAACACCGGTCATCAGAAGCTTTACGGATACTTTTGATTTACTGCAAAAGCTGATCCAGAAAAACCGGGCAAACAATCCCGTTTTGAAATTTCTGAAGGCTACGCTTACGGAATTGCACGGCCTTATTCCCATTAATTTTCCCATGCTATACGCGTTCGATCGTCTGCGCGACTTGCCGCGTTATTGTAAAGCGCTTTCGATAAGGGCCGAGCGCGGCAGTCTGAATCTGGCGGCAACTGAAAGCAAACTGCAGAATGTGTCCCTTTATGCAAAACATTATCAGGAAATCATAGACAACACGGCACCCACGGCTTCAGTGGAAAAAAAGAATAAAACGGATGAACTGTCCTGGATGATCGAAGAATATAAAGTTTCCCTTTTCGCTCAGGAACTCAAAACCCCCTACCCTGTCTCACCCAAAAGGCTTCATCAGCTGATCGAAGAAATTGGAAAAATCATTTATTAACTGATCTTAGATTATTCTTGACATCATAATATAGATCACTTAAACTGGTCGCCATCTGGTCTAAAGTAAGGAGCATCGCATGCAAACCATTGGGGCTTATGAAGCAAAGACATCTCTTTCCAAGCTTCTGGAACGTGTCAATAAAGGCGAAGAGATCTGCATAACAAAACACGGGGTAACCGTCGCTGTCCTACAGCCTCCAGCCACCGCAAAAAAATCAAATCCAAGACAAGCGATTGCAGCATTACGCATGTTCCGTGACAAACACAACCTCAAGGGCCTTCCCTTGAGGAAAATGATCGAAGAAGGCAGGCGTTAAGTCATGCGGGATTTTGTTATTGATAATTCAGTGGTCATGTCCTGGTGTTTTCAAGACGAAACAAGTAAATATACCGATGCCGTTCTGGGACACTTGGAAGAGGCTACCGCCTACGTGCCGGCTATCTGGCCATTGGAAGTCGGCAATGTGTTACTGGTTGCGGAACGTAGAAAACGGCTCAGTCAGGCTGATAGCTCCCGCTTTATTTCCTTGCTTTTTGATCTGCCGATTATTGTGGAACAGGAATTACCGGAAAGAATGTTGAGTGAAATATTATCTCTTGCCCGTGAATATAAACTATCCAGCTATGACGCCTCTTACTTAGATATTGCCATGCGCAAAGGATTACCTATCGCATCAACCAATAAGCATATTTTAGCAGCAGCAAAAAGAAGTAACATTCCGATAGTGAGTGGGAAATACGTTCAAAACAACAATGGGTAAATGCCGATTTTGCATTTATTTGCATTCTCTGATTGCGGCGGCAAAGCCATCCATGGAATTGATGATAGTCGCATCTTCGACACAGAAGGCGATGCGGAAATAACCGGGGCTGCCGAAACCGCTTCCGGGAACCACCAGAATGTTTTTTTGCAGCAGCATGTGAACGAATTTCACGTCATCAGGCATTGGACTTTTTACAAATAGATAAAAAGCACCCTGCGGCTTTGTAAATTGATACCCGGCTTTGGCCAGCCCCTGGCAAAGCAAATCGCGCTTTTTCTGGTAGATATCAACGTCAACGGTCACATGTTGAAGTTTCGCCACGATGCGCTGCATCAGAGCCGGCGCGTTCACAAAACCCATAATCCGTGTGCATAAAATCAGGGCATTGACCAAATCATCTGCATCATGGATTTTGGGATGAACAGCAATGTAGCCGATTCTTTCGCCCGGCAAAGACAATGTTTTGGAATAAGAATAAGCGATGATGCTGTTTTGATAAGCTTTAAGGATACTGGGCACCTTCAAACCATCAAAAACAATTTCCGCATACGGTTCATCGGCCAGCAGATAGACAGGTTTCTTGAATACCCGGCCTTTTTCTCTCAACAACCGGGCAAGTTCTTCTATGCTTTTTTTACTGTAAACCCTGCCGGTCGGGTTGTTGGGCGAGTTGATGATCATGGCCTTTGTTTTCCGGGTGATGGCCTTGGAAATGGCGTCAATATCGAGAGAAAAATCAGGTTTTGTCGCCGCATATTTCACAACACCGCCGTAATTTTCAATGTAAAAAGGATACTCCACAAAGAAAGGCTTAAGAATGATGACTTCATCGCCCGGATCAAGAAGCGACTTCAAAATCACATTAAGCGCGCCGCCCGCTCCGCAGGACATGACCACATGATCGGCTGTTATTTTCAGACCGGTCGTTTTGCTTATTTTTCGGGCGACAGACTGCCTTGTTGCCGGATAACCCGCGTTGGGCGTATAGCCGTGTTTCAAGGCAATCTCCTCATCGGCAACAGCGATGAGTTCCTTTTTAAATTCCTCGGGATGATCCACATTGGGGTTTCCCAGGCTGAAATCATAGACGTTATCCTCACCATGTTTCTTTTTCAGGAGGATGCCCTGCTCAAACATTTTCCTGATCATGGATGATTGTGAAATAGAGGCTTTAATTTTTTTTGATATGGACATTTTATAATGGCTCCGGCCTTATCTCGAGTGTTTCAATAATTTTTTCTCAGATATTGATTAATCGTGCTGAAATCGTCAAAGGGAATACAGGGGATATTCTCCTCGCGATATTTTTTCAAAAGAACCCCTTTGGCGAATACCACATCGGCCGAGCGTGACGCACAGATATCCGAATGTCCGTCGCCGATGTAAATAATTTGTTCATACATCAGCCGAAATGAATGCAATACAGAGTTTTTGCAGGTTCCGCAGCGCCCGCATAATGCATTCATCCCGGGAAATTTGATCGCCGGTGAATCGTCGTTGCCATATTCCAACACATTGGAAAAGAATTCAATATCCGGAAAACCGTGTTTCTCCAGAATGCTCCGGATATAAAAGTCCAAACCGTCGGAAACAATTTTCAAGTCCAGGTTTTTCTTTCCGCACAGTTTATAGAACGGCGAAAAACCCCGGGCCAGTTTTCCACGCGCAAGAACAAAATCTTTCATTTTTTCGCGATTGCCGGCAATGAGCGGAGCAATTTTCTCATAAGCGGCGCGCGAACCTATAGCGCCTTTGATGTATTCCCGATCAAGTTCATCCCAACTTTTTCTTGTAAATTCGCTGAGGACCGCATTACCGATATCCGTCTTACAGATCGTGCCGTCAAAATCGCTGAGAATAAGCGCCCGTTTTTGTTTTATCAACATGATATTGTTTCTACTAACGATTTTTGTCATTAATGCTTACGGCGTTTCATGATGACAAAGATACCCAGTGCAACCAGAATAAACGGCAATATGTACTGAGAATACTTGTAAAGATCAAAGCCATAGAACTCAATGATCAGAAAGACGACGCCAACTGTCGCCACAAACCAGCCCTCAATAGCCCCAATCCTGTATATCAGNNAATTAAAATAAGTCCGCCGGTAAGAATGTTTTTCTTTTCGTTTGGCATAAGTTTTTTTCTCCTTGAAAATAATTTTTTTAACGGCAGGGTCCTGAGCCCCTGCCGGATCTCATTTTAAGCTTTTTCCGCCAATTTTAAAAATGGTTTAAACAAATCCATGGGTATGGGAAAAACCACTGTTGAATTATTTTCTGCTGCAATCTGGTTTAAAGTCTGCAAATAACGCAGTTGAAGTGACATGGGCTGTGTTTCCATTAAGGCTGCCGCATCAATCAATTTCTGGGCGGCCTGGAACTCTCCCTCCGCATTGATGACTTTTGCTCTTCTTTCTCTTTCCGCTTCCGCCTGCTTGGCAATAGCCCGCTTCATTTCCTCGGGCAGGTCAATCTGTTTGACTTCAACATGAGAGACTTTGATCCCCCAGGGTTCCGTGCTTCGATCCAGGATCTCCTGGAGCCGCAAATTAATTTTCTCCCGTTCTGATAGAATTTCGTCCAATTCCATCTGACCGCAGACACTCCGGAGCGTCGTCTGAGAAAGCTGCGAGGTGGCAAAAAGATAATTCTCGACATTGACCACGGCGGCATTGGCATCCACAACCCTGAAATAAACAACCGCGTTGACTTTGATCGATACGTTGTCTTTGGTAATAACATCCTGAGGGGGCACATCCATGGTGATTGTGCGCATGTCGATCCGGACAATTTTATCAATACCGGGAATGATAATGATTAAGCCGGGCCCTTTGATGTCGCGAATTCTGCCCAGACGAAATAGAACCGCCCGTTCATATTCATTGAGCACCTTAATCGCCGAAGCCAGAAACATAACGGCCAAGACAACAACAACCAGCAGGGGTAACGGTAAAGATCCCAACATAATGCGTCCTCCTTATATATTAATTTATTTTATTTTCTTTCTTTAATTTCTTCAACCATCAGTTTCAGGCCATCCACTTTTTTAATCCGGACTTTTGCTCCCTGAGGAATAAACTGATCACTTCCCGCCGTCCAATATTCTCCCTGGAAAAATACTTTCCCTTCGCCGTCGATGGCCGTTGCGGCCTCACCCTGTCCTTCGATCATCGACTCCTTTCCCGAATAATGTTTCCGCAGTTGCGCTTTAACAGCCAGCCAGATGATGACGATAAAAAATGCGGAAGCAACCAGTACAGCCGGTATCAAAACCTGCAAAGAAATTCTCAACGCCGGTTCCGGAGTGTCAAAAAGGAAAAACGACCCCAGCGCCAGGGATATCACACCGCCGACGGCTAACATACCATGACTCATAATTTTGATCTCGGCAATAAATAAAATCATGCTGAACAGAATCAGCAAGACGCCTGTGTAGCTCACGGGAAGTGCGGACATGCCGACAAAAGCCAAAAGCAGTGATATGCCGCCGATCACGCCGGGCAAAATCGCGCCGGGCGTGGAAAATTCGAAATACAGGCCGGCCAGACCGATTAATAAAAGCAGGTAAGCAATGTTGGGATTGGATATCGCTGAAAGAATTCCCTGCCGTGTGCCGATCTTTTTTGTATCCAGAACGGCGTTGGCTGTGGACAGCTTTCTTTTACTTCCTGCGACAGTGACTTCTTTCTGATCAATCGCCGTTAAAAGCGTTTGAATATCCGGAACCACAACATCGATGACTTTCAATTTCAGGGCCTCATCCGCGGTGATTGATTCGCTCTTGCGCACCGCTTTTTCCACCCATTCCTCGCTGCGTCCGCGGGTTTTGGCGATGCTGCGGGCATAGGCAGCCGCGTCATTCTCTACTTTCCTGGACATGGTTTTGTCCATCTCAGCGGAGCCCCCGATGCCGATGGCCACCGGATGAGCGGCGCCGATGTTGGTGCCGGGCGCCATGGCGGCAATATGAGCGGCCTGTGCGATAATGACTCCGGCGGAAGCGGCCCGTGCACCTGACGGATAGACATAAACAATGACCGGCAGCGGCGCATTGAGAATACTTTTGGCAATATCCCGCATGGCCGTGTCCAGACCTCCGGGCGTGTCCAGTAAAATGATCATACCGGCCGCTCGTGCTCTTTGTGCTTCTTCCAGGCTTTCAGCAACATATTTTGCCGACGGCGCGGTAATGATGCCGTCCAGATTGATCACATGGAATAAAGGTTTTTGATCCTGCGCATGGAGAGCGCCGGCTGCTGCAATGATGATCAGCAGTAATACGAAGCATATTCTTCTGAACATGACGTCACCTCTTCCTGACTTTATGATCGATCACTTTGTTCAATTTCTTTCATGATCAACTGGACATCTTCCCAGACCTGCTTTTTAGCCGACGGATTCCGTAAAAGATAAGCCGGATGATACGTTGGCATTAACTTGATGCCGTCATAGGTGTGAAAACGCCCGCGCAATGCGGTAATCGGCGTTTCGGTTTTCAGGAGGGTTTTCGCGGCAAAGGCTCCCAGCGCGCAGATAATCCGCGGGGATATCAGCTGCAGTTGCTGCTTCAAATAAGGTTCACATAACCTGATCTCATCGGGCAGGGGGTTGCGGTTTCCGGGCGGCCGGCATTTGAGGATATTGCAGATATAAACGTCTTTTCTCTCGAGTCCCATCGCCTTGATAATGTTGGTCAGAAGCTGCCCTGCGCGCCCCACAAAGGGCAGGCCCTGCTCATCTTCATCCGCGCCGGGCGCTTCTCCTACAAAGACAATGTTAGCCCTTGCATTGCCGTCGCCGAAAACAATATTTTTTCTGGTCCCGGCCAGTGAACATCGCGTACATCCGGCAACATCCTTTCCAAGACTGCTTAATTGTTCTTCATGATTTCTCGTTACTGGCTTGTTTTTCTTCTGCGCCGGCATAGGTTTTTTCCAATCCACTTCAACGTACAAATTTTCAGCGTTTAAGACCTGTCCTTTGATGGTCTTTACAAGAGACAGCAATTTTTCCTGTATCTCATCAGATGATGATGGCAATAAAGATTCCGTCATTATTTTTCGCGAGGACCTTTCTTTTTACAAAACGTCTTAACATGGTCAAGGATCCGGTGAGCGGCATCCTTTTTTGTCATTTTGTCCAGTTTAACCGTTTTCCCGTTTTTATCGATGATCGTAATGATATTCGTGTCTGTCTGAAAACCGGCGCCCTCTTCCCGCAGGCTGTTGGCCACAATCATGTCCATATTTTTTTTGAGCAGTTTTTGCCGGGCATTGGCCAGCAGATCCTGAGTCTCCATGGCAAAACCCACCAGGACGCCTTTTTTCTTTTTTGCGCCGATTTCAGCGATAATGTCCGGATTGCGCGTCAGTTCAATGCAGGAGAGCCCCTTATCCTTTTTTATTTTTTCCGAAGCCATGGATTTCGGCCGGTAATCGGCTACCGCCGCTGCTTTGATGATCACTGTCGCTTTGGAATAATGATCCATCACAGCATGGTACATTTCCAGAGCGGTGCGCACGAAAATTATTCTTTCGACCGGCGGCGCCGCTAATTTTGTCGGTCCGGAAATCAGCGTCACTTTTGCTCCGCGATGATGTGCGGCCGTTGCCAGCGCATAGCCCATTTTCCCCGATGAAAGATTGGTGATGTAACGCACCGGATCAAGCGGTTCCTCGGTGGGACCGGCCGTAATGAGCAGGTGTTCACCTGTAAAATCCTTGGGGGTTAACAGGGATTCAACGGCGTCCAATATTTCCGCAATCGCAGGCAGGCGTCCGGATCCTGATGTTTTACAGGCCAGCTCGCCCACACCGCTTTCCATGACCGTATAACCGAATGCCCTGAGTTTACGGATATTGTCCGTCACAACAGGATTGGCAAGCATCCTGTCGTTCATGGCGGGACAGATTAAAGTTGGTTTGTTTTGCGCCATAAGGGTCGTGGACAGGAGATCATCGGCAATACCGGATGCAATTTTTCCGATAATGTTTCCCGTCGCCGGCGCAATTACAAAGGCGTCGGCCCAGTCCGCCAGCGCGATATGCGCCATATCGTATTGATCCACAGGGGCGAAGATATCAGTGTAAACCGTATTCTGTGAAAGGGTTTGCAGGGTGAGCGGGCCAATAAACTCGGTTGCGCTCCGGGTCATGATCACCCGAACCTGCGCTCCTGCCTTGATCAGCACCCGGGTCAACTCCGCCGCTTTATACGCGGCAATACCGCCGGTAATTCCCAACACAATTTTTTTATTTTTCAGCATGGGCTTTTATCACTTGGTTGTTTTTTTGAGAATATAACAGCGTTTATCGGCAAGATCAAGGCATAAAGTCTTTTAACGCCCTACCGGCAAAAGGATATTTTTCTTGCAAACATCCTTAAAAGTCATTATGAAAGCCGCGGGTTCATTCATATCATAAATCAAGGAGCAGTGTGATGAAAAGGATAGGCGTTTACGTAACGTTTGCGGTAATTGTTTTAATGGCCGGTGCGGCGGGCTGGCTTTATTTTGCCGATTATCTGGACCGGGGGAAACCGGTTATTAAATTGAATCAGGATATCATCGCCATCGGCAGGCAAAAAGAAATCGGGATGACTCTTACGGATGCGGCAAGCGGCCTTGCGAGCCTAAAGGTGGAAATTATTCAGGATAATCAATCGCATATTCTGTTTCAGGAAACGTTCCCTTCCAGAACATACAAACAGAAAGCCATTCAACTCATCATTAATACCGATGAGCTCAAACTCAAAAACGGCCCGGCCATCCTTAACATAACCGCTTTGGACTGTTCACTTTTTAAAAATGAAGCCATCCTGGCGGCGCAAGTCAAAATTGATACGGCACCTCCGCAAATTGCCGTACTCAATCCGATCAACTACATCAATCAGGGCGGGACAGGCTTTATCACCTATCGTTCATCCAAACCAAGCACATTGACAGGCGTCTACGTGGACAACCGATTTTCCCAAGGCTATACCATTTTAATAAACAACAAACCAACATCGGTAGCTTACTTTGCTCTTCCGATGGATGCGTCCAATGCCAAAACAAGAATTTCTATCTTCGCCCGCGATGAAGCAGGCAATGAAAACAGAGTTCCCATGCCTTACAACATCAAGCCGAAGAAATTCCGCTCCGATAAAGTCAATCTGGGGGATTCCTTTCTCCAGCAGAAAATGCCTGAATTTCAGGCATTGACTTCGCTGCTGCAGGGGAAAACGTATGCTGAAGTATTTGGTTATGTGAATACAACTCTGCGCGATGAAAACACAAAAACGATTCAAAACATCTGCGGCAACTCCATCAATAAGAAATTATGGGAAGGTGCATTTCTCAGGATGAGTAACGCTAAACCCACGGCCATGTTTGGAGATCAGAGAACCTATTTAATGAAGGGCGCATCTTACGGCAACGCCGTGCATCAGGGCGTTGATCTGGCCTCGACCGCGCACGCGCCTATTGAAGCCGCCAATCATGGCATCGTTGTCTTTGCCGGTCCGCTGGGCATTTACGGCAATGCTGTTATCATTGACCATGGCCTGGGAGTATCCAGTCTGTACGGACATCTTTCTTCTATTGAAGTCACCGTCGGGAAAAATGTGAAGAAACAGGAAAGAATCGGTGTTTCAGGATTAACCGGCCTGGCCGGAGGAGATCATTTGCATTTCAGCATTCTGGCCGGAGGACAGTTTGTCAATCCGCAGGAATGGTGGGATCCACACTGGATTGAAGACAACGTGATGAAAAAGATGGCGATGTAAGGGTTCAGCGGTTCAAGGTTCAAGCGAAACACCTCTGCCGGGCACAGGCCCTGCAGGGGTGTTTATCCACCATCCACAATCAACCAAACATCAGCTTTTATTAATGTCCCGGTGAGTCGTGTGAACGATGTGCTTCATCGTCTGGAAATGTGAACTGAACTGGTTTGCCATCACGACAGATCGGTGCTTGCCGCCCGTGCACCCAAAAGCGATCGTCAGGCGGGCTTTTCCCTCCTTCTCGTAAAGAGGAATAACAAAATTCATCATGTCGGTTGCTTTCTTCAGAAATTCTTTGCTTTCCGTATTATCCAATACGTAGGCTGCCACTTCAGGATGATGGCCGTCGTAATTTTTTAAACCTTCGACATAATAGGGATTGGGTAAGAACCTTATATCGATGACCAGATCCGCATCAGACGGCAAACCATAGCGGTAACCGAAAGACATCACACTGATGATCATTTTTCTCTGATGGGATGACGGCATAAATTGTCTTTGAATGGTGTCTTTGAGCTGATGAACATTGGAAGTGGTCGTATCGATAATTTTATCCGCCATCTGCCTGAGCGAGGATAGTTTCTCGACTTCCAGCTGGATTCCATCCATAATGGTGGAACCCTTGACGGATAGCGGGTGATTGCGCCTGGTTTCACTGAATCTTCGCAACAGCGAATCTTCAGTGGCTTCCAGAAAAAGGATTTCAATTTTGTATCCCTTTTCCTTCAGCCGTTCAAAAATGCGCCGGTATTTTTCGACAAAACTTCTTTCCCGCAAATCCATAACCATGGCCACCCGTTTGATGTGCGGTGAAGACTGGATGGTAATCGAAAGAAATTTCGGCAGTAAAACCACGGGGAGATTGTCCACACAAAAATAACCGATGTCTTCCAGCGCCCGGAGCGCGGTACTTTTACCGGAACCAGACAATCCTGTAATAATGACAACATCGAGATTTTTCAATTATCCAACCCCTTCTAAAATTTCTGCCGCTTTTTTTAACAGATTTTTGTCTAAATATCCAGTTCGGGAAATCCCGATTTGCAGGCACGGGAGACGGGATTCCAGAATTTCCTTATCTACAACCTGAAAGGTAACATGATCCGTATCGGTTCTGATCACGTCAATTATGGACGTCAGTTTAGTCCTGGACTTAATCGCGGATGCTTGCAACACGTCATCGACAGCCACGATTCCGGTCTGCCGGGTATGTAAATAATCTTTGATTTTCGTGTGACCGGAAATAAACAGTTGGCCGTTTTGTTTTTGAATCACCGTCACATCATCGGCTATCCAGCGATAACCATCCTGCACGGCCTGGATCGCGGTCGAAGTCTTGCCGATTCCACTGGCCCCGGTGATCAGAAGGCCTTTGCCCTGAATTTGCAGGGCAACACCATGCAGGATAACGCATTTTTTTATTTTTTCCTGAATGATCGCCTTGAGCCGGCTCTCCAGCAGGCTTTCATGAAACAGGGAAGTCGCCATGGGAATATGATGATCTTTGAATAGTTTTTTCAGGGAAGCCGGGAATGTTCTACATTGCGCAAAAATCATTAAAGCGGGCTTGCCCAATATAAGGCGGGCAAGATATTCCTGACGCAACGGATCGGCAAGCGCTATCAGCTTGTTTTGCGCTGCCGGTGCAAGAATAATAAGAGCATCTTCCCGATAACGAACCTTCTTTAAGGTCCGGCAGAGTTTGACATGCGGCCTGACAAAAGTCTTTTTCCAACTTTGCGGCGCAAAGATATCGTGGATTCCTGCTAAAGTCAGACGGTCCTGAAACAAAATTTTCAAGGTGACCATCCGATGATGTGAACTTTTTTCACAGGGAATTGGACGCGTCATGCTCAACGATCACCTTGAATAAATCGTTTTTTGTTTTCGCATCGATAAGTTTCTTACGGAAGTTGGGTTTTTTCAACATTTTGGAAATCCTGGCCAGGGCTTTTAAATGCTGCCCTGCCGAATTCTCCGGAGCCAGCAGCAAAAAAAACAGTTGAACCGGTTTTCCGTCAATCGCATCAAAGGTAATTCCTTCTCTGCTGCGTCCGAAAACAACAACAATTTCGTCAATGTCCGAAACTTTAGCGTGCGGGATGGCCACGCCGTCGCCGATGCCGGTTGAACCCAGTTTTTCTCTTTGCTGCAGCATATCAATCGCTTTGGCGCTATCTATGGCAAGCCCGCTCTTAATCAAAACATTAATCAGCTCCGCAAGCACGTCTGTCTTGGAATGGGACAAGAGATCATCACAAAGAAACTCTATTTTAAACATTTGATCCAGTCGCATGTGCTCTACACCTGACCTTGCAATCAGAAACACCATCATCGCCCCCATTCCCCACCAGGATGAGTGGGGAATGGGATTTTAACATCATGGTTCTGAGATAAATTGGTTACACGATTTAACTGTTCGTTTCGATATGCGCAAAGTTACCGTCATCAAGGCGATGAACCAAACTGATTTTTTCCGAAGTCGAATCACGATAAATAATAAAATGGGCTTTATTGCCTTCCAGTTCCAGGACCGCTTCTTCGAGCGACATAAATTTTAAGACGACCTTACGGGTTTCGACCACTTTTGCGGTAGAATCGTCTTCTTCCAGTTCTTCAGCCTTTCTGTCTGCATGACGAATACTTCTGGGCTTGTGTTCTCTTATTTTCTCTTTTTGCTTTTTGAGTTGTTTTTCAATTTTATCAACGCAACTGTCGATGGCCAGATGCATATCTTTATCTTCTTCTTTCGCATGCACATCCCAGCCATTGGCGCTCAGATTTATTTCCACAACATTACGAAACTTTTCCGTTGAAAGGATCACGTGGGTTTCGGAAGGCACATCAAGATATTTCTTCAGTTTAACGATTCTTTCCTCTACATAATTTTTTTGCCAGTTTTCACCTTCACCCGTTCTGAAAGTTACCGAAATATTCATTTTTTCCTCCTGATCAAATTTAGGTAGTCACAATATCCAGAAAGACACCCTCACTACCGGAAACAAAGGTCAGTCATATAGTGGCGACCAGACCAAATGTCAACCGGAATTTTACCCCCTCTGATGATTACATCGCCATTTTAAAGCCTTGACTTTAAAAATATTTCTTCCTCTTGGACGACGGCAATATTCCGATCATTTCCCGATACTTGGCAACGGTGCGCCTGGCAATATCGATGCCCTTGGCCTTGAGCAAATCAACAATTTCGCAATCACTGTATGGTTTTTTAGGGTTTTCTTTACCAATAAGATGCTTTATTTCCTCTTTGACGCTTTTCGACGCGATATTTTCACCAGACGTTCTCTGGATAGAACTGCCGAAAAAATATTTCATTTCAAAGATGCCGCGGTGAGAGTGCATGTATTTGTTCGTGACGACGCGACTGATCGTTGATTCATGCATTTCCACATCATCAGCGATATTTCTCAATACCAGAGGCTTTAAATGATCGATACCGTAATCAAAGAATTCTCTCTGATGTTTGACGATGCTTTCGGCAACTTTATAAATGGTCTTCTGCCGCTGCTGGATACTTTTGATGAGCCAGGTTGCCGACTGAACCTTATCGCGAATATATTTCTTGCCGTTTTCTTCTTCCGCATGGTCCCGTCCGCCGACTCCGGCCATAATTTCACGATAGAAATTACTGATCCTAAGGCGCGGCAAACCATCATCATTGAGAATGATTTTATAGTCATCTCCCGATTTCACAACATAAACATCGGGGATAATGGATTGAACTTTTTCTTCCGAGTACATAGCGCCTGGTCTGGGATCCATTTTACTGATCAGTAAAACGGCGATTTCCACCTCCCGAAGCGGAACCTTTAATTTTCGGGCAATATGAACATAATTTTTCAGTTCCAGATCCTTCAGGTGATCCCTGATGATGATTTCCAGAAGAGGATTTTCTTTGGTTAACATTCGGGCTTGAATGAGCAGGCATTCCTGAAGATTACGGGCAGCCACGCCGGGCGGATCAAATTCCTGAACCTTTTTCAAAATACTCTCAACCCGGTCTTCGCTTACGTTTTCCAGCTGGGCAATCTCCGTAAGCGTCGCACACAGGTAACCGTTGGGATCGAGGTTGCCGACGATTTGAGAACCGACACGCACTTCTTCCTCGGTAAAAGGCGACAATTTCATCTGCCACATCAGGTGCTCGACAAGCGACGGGCTTTCCGTTAAAACATTATCGAGTGTCGGGGCATCTCCATCAGCCCGGTCATAAGAAATACCAACCGGGCCGTAATCTTCCAGATAATTATTCCAGTCAAACTCCTCGCGGCCGTCACCTTCGCCGGTCAGTTCCGCGGTATGTTCCGGCGCTTTACTTTCTTCCTTTTCAATCGACTGAACATCGTCTTCGACGTCAGCGCGAACTTCCTCGGCGCTGGCCTCGTCTGGAGTAACCTCTTCCAGCAGGGGATTTTCTTCGATTTCCTGGTTGATTGTATCCACAAGTTCCTGACGGGACAATATCAGAAGTTTAATCGCCTGCTGTAGTTGCGGCGTCATGATCAGTTGCTGTGACAACTTTAAATTTTGTTTTAATTCAAATGCCATAAGCGAGTGTCAGACATCCCTGCGATTCTATAAACAGAAATCTTCGCCAAAATAAATTTTTTTGGCTAATTCACTTTGCGCGATGATTTCCGGTTCTCCGTGAACAAGGATCGCTCCTTCATTAACAATATACGCCCGGTCGCAACAGCAAAGTGTTTCCCGGACATTGTGATCGGAAATAATAATTCCAATCCTTTTGTTCTTTAATTTCTCAATAATCTTCTGGATATCGGCCACCGCCAGCGGATCAATACCTGCAAAAGGTTCGTCCAGCAGGATATATTTCGGGGACGTCACCAGGGCCCTGGTTATTTCGACTCTTCTTCTTTCACCGCCGGACAGAGAGTATGCGTGGTTTTTCGCCAGCGCGGTGAGATCCAGTTCGCCCAGCAGTTCTTTCAGCCTCTCTCGCCTTTCAGCATCACTTATATCAAGTGTTTCCAGAATAGCCAGTATATTTTCTTCCACGGTAAGTTTACGGAAAATAGACGGTTCCTGAGGCAGATAATTCAACCCTTTGCGCGCCCGTTTATACATCGGATATTTACTGATATCTTCGCCGTCGAGAAATATTTCTCCCCCGTCGGGTTTAACCAGGCCGACAATCATATAAAAAGTCGTCGTTTTGCCGGCGCCGTTCGGTCCCAGTAAGCCGACCACTTCTCCAGGCGAAATTTCCAGATCAATCCGGTTGACCACTTTTCGCTTATTATAAATTTTTACCAGTCCTTTTGCTGATAAATGACTCATATTACATCCATTCGAAGGCTGTCAGCCAGTCTGCATATTTTTATTTTTTCTTCTGTGGCTGGATGGTCGCGGTAACCCGTCCTGAATTTTCCGCGGCACAGGGTTCCACCCTGCCCTTGCTTTCATTACTGTAAAAGATAACTCTGCATCCCTTGATGATATTCTTGCCTTGATGCAAAACGGGGTTCCCCGTCAAGACAAATTGTCCACTATCATGATAATATACAGCTTCTTTTCCAGTCGCCATCATATCTTTTTGTGTGATGACAACATTTTCCGTTGCTTCTATTCTATCAAGATCCCCCGTCCCGTCCACTGCTTTTTGTCCTATTTGTTCCTTTTTATCATTCGACTTTTTATAATAAATGGACAGACGATCCGTTTTCATTTTAATATCCCCTTGCGTTGCCACGGCATTCCCGGAAAAAACAACCAATCTATTTTCTTGAAAAGCTTCCATTTTGTCGGAAACAATCTCAATCGGTTCGTTTTGATTCATTTTGTTTTTCAGATTGGGGCCAACCTGTGCCAACACCGTCGTACTCACTGCAAATATAACGAATAATACGGCAAGATATATTTTTTTCATATTAATAGATCATTCCTGTCATTTGATTTTAGCTCTGACTCCTGAAGCAAGCGAAAGCTCGCCTTTGGTTATCAAAATGGACATGCCAACTCCCTGTATTTTAATGCGTTTATTTTCCATGACAATGGGCGCTTCCGTATGGATTTTTTTCTGGACATCGCTGTAGCGAAGGTAATCCGTCAAAACTTTATCACCCGTATCGGATGTGATGACGACATGACCTTTGATTTCAACATCCTTTTTATCCGTCAGCATTTCACCTTTATCACCCGTCAGGATAAATACTTTACCTTGCGATGTGGTTAATTTAATCTGGACGCGATCAAATAAGGCAAAATTCTGCTTTTTTTTATATATAGCGCTTTTTGCCCTTATTTCCCACTGGATATTATCCTTACCAACTTCCGAATAAATAAAATCCTGAATCGTGACATCCGGTTGATCACGTGATATTTTTATCACATTAGCTTTCTTTTCTCCGATTTCCCGCAAGACAAAAAAAACGGCTGCCGCAACGAGGGCCGTAATCACCACGGCTGCTGTTATAATTTTCGCTTTTTTATTCAGCTTCATGATTCTTTATATCATTCGCCATCATCCGTGTAAAGCTATTCGGATGCGTCATGCCCTTCAGATTGACGGGAGCAATACAGGGGTGTCTGCTGACCGTGATCAAGCGGAAATTCTCAAGCCGATAAAACCCGCGACAATAAGTAAGAACGGAATAGTCCGTGTTTGCTCTTTTCGATTACATAAGATCGGTAAAATCATATCTTGCCGCGACCTCAGTCCAATAGCCCTGAGACTTGAGCAACATCTCACATATTTCCCTTACGGCACCTTGCCCGCCGCTGTTAACGGTTACGTAATCAACCTCTTTTTTCACTAAATCCAACGCATCCGCCACCGCCGCAGAAAAGCCGGCCATTTTCAATACAGGGATATCGACAATATCGTCACCGAGATAAGCTATCGCCTCCGGCGTTAAATTATTATTTTTAAGAATTTTCGCAAATACTTCCTTCTTGTTGAGCGCCCCCTGGTAAACTTCCGTAATTTTTAAATCACGCGCCCGATGCTCAACCACGGTTGACGTTCGACCGGTAAGAATGGCAACCTGTATGCCGTGGCGTTGAATCATGATCAACCCATGACCGTCGCGAACATTAAAGTTTTTCATCTCACGCCCGTCGCTGTCCATGATAATTTTCCCGTCGGTCATCACCCCGTCCACATCCAGAATCAACATCTTTATTTTTTTTAATTTTTCCTGAATATTTCTTTTCAATTTGTATTCCCCTCTACCTATCCACCATCCACTATAAACTATCCACCATCCACTATTTTACCGCTTTTTCGATCTTCTTCAACGTCGTCAACAACGCTTCCAGCGAATTCAGGTAAAGGGAATTCGCCCCGTCGCAGAGTGCTTTTTCCGGATCGGGATGAACTTCCATAAAAATGCCGTCCACACCTGCCGCCACAGCGGCTCGCGCCAGATAAGGCACCATCTCCCGCTGACCGCCTGAAGATGTTCCCGCGCCGCCCGGCAACTGCACCGAGTGTGTGGCGTCAAAAATCACCGGATACCCCATCGCCCTCATTATCGGCAGGGCGCGTACATCAAATACAAGATTATTATAGCCGAAAGACGCGCCACGTTCAGTGATCAGAATATTCTCGTTTCCGGCAGCTTTGATCTTTTGAATGATATTGGCAACATCCCATGGAGCCAGAAACTGTCCCTTTTTAACATTGACGATCTTCGCTTTTTTCGCGACCTCCACAACAAAGTCCGTCTGACGGCACAGAAAAGCCGGCACCTGCATAATATCCAGAACACCGGCTGCCGCGTCAATTTCCTCAAAGCGGTGCACATCGGAAAGAACCGGTACGCCGATTTTTTCTTTAACGCGCTTCAGGATTGCCAAACCATCCAGCAGCCCCGGCCCCCGATAGGAATTTATTGATGTCCGGTTTGCTTTATCGTAGGAGGCTTTAAAGATAAAAGGAATTTCTAACTTTGCCGTCAGCTCCTTCAGATAGGAAGCAATTTCCATCGCCGCCGCTTCATTTTCTATAACGCAGGGACCGGCAATCAATACGAAACCGCCCCGATCTCCAATTGCAAGATTATTAAGCTTTACCTGTTTCATGCTTCGCTCCCGTCCTTAATTTTTTTTCTGCATCAGTTGAATGCGCAGTCGCGGAATTTTTCCGCCCACTCTTGTTTCCGGGTTAATCTCATACGCGCTTTTGTATGCTTTCAGCGCTTCGGAGTAAAGCCCTTTCTTTTCATAGGCGTCACCCAGATTGGCGTATATTTCATCATCCTCGCGGTCATATTTCAACGCCTTTAAATAATTTTCAATCGCCTTATCCGGATTACCGGAGGCCAGATAAGCGTAACCCAGGCCTGCATAAGAAGAAGCTTTTTTCGGTTCAAGTTTTACCATTTTCTGATAATATTTAATCGCCTGCGCATATTTCTTATCCCGGATATAATAGCTTCCCATCATTCCCAGTGTTTGTTGGGTAGGAGTTGTTTTTTCATAATATTTCACAGCCTCTTTTTCCCTGCCCAGCTTTGTGTAAGTATAGGCCAGATTATTATACATCGTCTGATCCTTCGCACCCAGCTTGATTGCTTTTTCGTAATTTTCAGCGGAGAGCGCATATTGCCTCATTTCACCGTAAGCAAATCCCAGCTTGGCAAACCCGTCCGCTTTGTGTGGATACTTCCGGACCAGTTTTTCGTAATACTTCGCGGCTTGATCATATTTTTTGTTTTTAAAAGTCAGATCCGCCAGGCGTTCCAGCGCATCGGCATCATCAGGATTTTTTTTCAAAACATATGAGTATTCCTTAATGGCCTCGTCCGTCTTTTTTCTTCTTTCATAGGCAGCCGCCAGATTAAAGTGGATAATGGGCTCGTCAGGCATCAGCGCCACAGCCTTTTGTAAATTGGCCATTTCTTCTTTTGCGTTCCCCTGGCCTCCATATGCCGTAGCCAGGTTGGCATATGCCGCAGCATCTTTCGGGTTGCTTTTGATGACTTGCGTATAGCTCTCGATGGCCCGGTCGTAATTCTTTTTTCTGAGATAACTATCTCCCAAAGCGCGCCAGGCCGGAGCGGCATCCTGCGAATGCGTAGTAATATATTGATATTGCTCCGTGGCCGCGCCGGCTTTATCCGCCTTTTCGTAAGCTTCCGCCAGCCGCAACCGGACTGGATGATTCTCCGGATCGAGCCCAACTGCCTGAACGTAAGATTCTATCGCTTTGTTCCACAATTTTTGATGGCTGAAAGCCAGACCCAGCATGGCATAGGCTTCAGCATCCTGCGGTTGCTGCCGGACAAGGTTTGATAAAATTTCAACCGCCTGATCAGCCCTGTTGACTTTAAGATGGCAGCGCGCCAATTCCTTTGCTGCCGCAGTATCATCGGGCTTGATGCGCAAAACATCCGCATAAAGCAATGCGGCCTCCTCCGCCCGGTTTTGTCGCAGATAGATGCTCGCCAGAAGCTTGCGCACACCGACATCGCCGGTGTTTTGGGCAACAGCCTTCTTCAGGTATTCAATTTGCACACCGACATCGCCGGACTCTTTTGCAACCCTGAGCCAGTCCTGAGGCAGAATTTTTACACGAATCGGCACTGTGTCTATTTTTTCCTTTTGATAAGCAATCGTGACTTTATACACGTTGACCGCCTGGGCATCTTTAGCCAGCATGCCGCTTTGCATGATATGGTTGACAAATTCAATGCCACGAAACAATACACCGATGTGATTCCCTGCCTTGCCTGTCCCGTCAATCGTTGCCGATACAAACTCTCCGCCCAAATCATCACTGGCAACGGATTTAATGACAAACTCATCCCGATAATTAATTTCCAATGCGTCACCGGCCTCCACACGAAGATCTTTGCCGTTTTTTTCAATTTCCAGATAATAAAAATGGGGTTTATTTTTTAAAACATAATAAGAAAAAGTATTGATGACTCTTTGGCCATAAAGAATACTTGTCCGGAAAACCGTTGGACAAAAATAAATCCAAGAGGCCAGAAGGGAAATGACCACGGCAACGATGATCACGCCCGCCATGATTTTTTTGTTTAATTCAATTTTATTTCCGGCATTTTCCTGCATGCGTTCAGCCTCGCGGATGATATTTGCTATGGATCTCTTTTAACCTGTCCTTTGTTACATGGGTATAAATCTGTGTTGTCGAAATATCGGAATGCCCCAGCATCACTTGCACCGCACGCAAATCCGCCCCACCCGCAAGCAGGTGCGACGCAAAGGAATGACGGAATGTATGCGGATGCACCTTTTTATGCAAACCCGCTTTTTGCGCATAACCGACAATGATTTTCCAGAGTCCCTGCCTTGTAAATGGCCCGCCGAAACGATTCAGAAATAAACAGTCCGTGGTTTTTGATTTGATCAGTTTGGGCCTGGCTTCGTCCACATAGCGTCGTACAATGTCATAGGCCGTCTTACCGATGGGGACAACGCGCTCCTTGCTTCCCTTACCCATGACAATCAGAAAACCGACCTGCCAGTTGATGCTGTTCATCGTCAATCCGATTAATTCTGAAACGCGCAGCCCCGTCGCATAGAGCAGTTCCAGCATCGCGCTGTCGCGCAGGTTTGCAGGCGTCTGATCGCCCGGCTGTTGAAGGATTAAATTCATCTCTTCCTTACTCACCGTATCGGGGAGACGCATCCAGACTTTGGCCAGTTCAATATGAGCCAGCGGCGATTCATCCAGGACTTTTTCCTGCAATAAAAATTTATAGAAACCCCTCAGTGCCGCAAGGGACCGGTTCATCGAATTGGCCGACAACCCCTCGTTTTTGATTTGCACAAGAAAATCGATGACTGTCTGGGGGGTCGCCTCCGTCAGGCTCCTCTGCTCCAGAAAAGAAACATAGCGGTTCAGGTCGCGTCCATAAGCCTCCAGCGTATTGCCTGCCGCACCTTTTTCGATCAGGAGATAATTATAATAGCGATTTAATAAGTCCCGCATGATGGTTTTTTACGCAAATATGCCGTTGAAGTAAAGTATTTTTGTTGACATAATTGATTATCTTGTAGAAAGAAATACCATTATTGTCGGACGGAGAATAAAAATGAAAAAAATCGTGATAGCCTCTGATCATGGAGCAGTTGATCTTAAAGACGAGATCGTTGCCTTTTTAAAAAAGAAGAATTTTGAGGTCAACGATATGGGCACACAGGACAATGCCTCTGTCGATTACCCGGATATGGCGCTTGCCGCCTGCAATGAATTTAAAAAAGGCGGTTATGACTTCGGCATCCTGCTTTGCGGCACAGGCATCGGCGTCTCGATTGCCGCCAACAAGGTCAAAGGAATCCGCTGCGCGCTCCTCTCCGATTTATTCAGCGCCGAAATGGCCAAAGCCCACAACAACGCCAATTTCATCGCCTTCGGCGGCCGAGTAAAATATCAGGTGCCGGTTTGCGATATGATCGATAAATTCACAAATACAATCTTCGCCAACGACCAACGCCATGAACGACGAATCGCCAAGATAATGGCCATTGAAGACCAGTCCCTGTCTTCTCCCTGAATTTCAGTGGACACATTGTAAATATTGGTGTTCACTTCATAACAAACGATAAACCAGTTTCGTTGGGTAAGCATATGGAAGTCAATATCAAAGAAGCCAGAGGCAAGTTCAGCAGCCTGATTCATCAAGTGGAAGAAGGAATGGAAGTTATTTTAACGCGCAGGAAAGTAGAGGTTGCCCGCCTGGTGCCTTCAGCCGGAAAAACAAAAAGACTGCCCAGCCTTAAGAAATTTCGGGCCGCAATCAAGCTTTCCGGCAATCCTTTGAGTAGAACCGTCATCGAAGGCAGGCAAGAGGAACGTTATTGATGTATTATATCGATAAACTTGATATTGCTGCCATTCTCCTCGACGCGCTTTAATGACATGACCTCCACAAGGAACATCTGATTAAGGAGATTGAGTGAAACAATGGAATGTAAAAAAGAAGTTAATCTGAAAAACTGCAATTGTTCTTACAATCCTTGTATTAGAAAAGGGATCTGTTGTGATTGTGTTGACTATCATCTGAAACAAAGGCAGCTGCCGGCGTGTTTCTTTCCGAAGGACGCGGAAAAAACATACAACCGCTCTTTTGAACATTTTGCCTCGCTGGTAGCCAAACGCTTGATTTAAGAAAGAAATGGGGTTAGGCAAAATCAGGTGTTGAAATATTACTTATGTACTTTTCAAAATACTTATATTTCAAGACTTGACCCCATTTTTGCTTCTTGACGACACGAACCGCGCTGTCAAGAAAACACTCATGATGATCGACTGGCTTACCGCCGCTGGAACAAAGGACATTGAAAAAAAATACCAGCTTTTCAGCGGCGTCATCAAGCGGGTGGGGGAGGATTTCAGCTGGCTGGCCGAAACACTGGCCGCCCTGGCCAGAGTTGCCGGCTGGGAAGAACGTTTTGTCCGGTTGCTTGTCTGCCTGTCACAGTGCCTGATCCACGGCGTAACCAAAAAGGGCTTGGCGCTTTCTTCCATTCGCATCCGCGGTCTGGGCCGGACACATATTAATCGACTCATTGCCGAAGGATACGATACCCCGGAAACAATAGCCGATATGCCGCTTACGGAACTTGAGCGCCTTCTGCCCAAACATGTGGCTTTGCGCCTCTACCGTCGTCTCCATCGGAACTATCCGGATCTGGGAGACGGGACTGAACAGTATGCGATAACCGGGGTTCGTGAGGCAGTCGGTTTCGATTACGCCGGCGGCGTGGCTAATCAAATCAATACAGGATCAGGAGGTAAGCCGCCGGCAGTCGCAGCAACACCAGCAGCATCATCAACACCAGCTGCATCGGCACCACCGGCGACGACCACGATGATCACCACAACCACCATCGCGACCAAAACCGCGCCCCCGGCAAGTGATATCTCTTTTCCCCATCACCTTGCCGACATTCTCCAGAACAAAGGTCTTCTTTTTGCCCTGCGCACCCGCCTTGCCGATACCAAAGACTTGCGGGAATTGATCGCCGATCCGCCGACAATTTTCATGGATGAACGTCAGCAGCTTTTTTTCTACCGGGGCGTTCCAATCAAACTGCAACCGGCCAGCTTCCAATACTTGCTGATCTTAGCCGAAAAGCCGAAGCAGATCGCGGCCCGTGACGAAATCTACCGCCGCCTCTGGCCCGGTACTATGAATTATGATGGCTCCAATAAACCCTACGAACGCCAGATATCCGACCACAAGCGCCGCTGCATCGCCCAGATCAAGAAGGGAATTGCAGATAAAATCGTCGTCGAACCTGGCGAACTGGAAACACTCATTTTCACCAGACCAAAGGTGGGTTACATGCTGAACGTGGGGAAGGAGGATGTGCTGATTCTTACGCCCCAATAAGCGAGAGAATTTGTTGCATACGCCATTTTTGCAGTCGATAGTTTGGCTATACTTGACGAGTCTATTCAGAACCCGTAAGGAAATTGCGAGTTATGGGAGTTAGCGTCAATTTCAACCTGATGGGCATAAAATATATTTGACAATATCTTTTATTACACGTAATATAATTGCGTGTTAAATTAATAAATGTCATAAGCGAGCTGTGATGAAACTGAGGGCTTTTTTCCGCAACCATCCTGTTTTTACTGTCGAGGACTTTGCCGGTTTTCTGTCTTCCGATGGAACACATAATCTGAGAACACAGGAATCTCTTCTTACCTACCATGTGAAAGCAGGAAATATCGTCCGCGTCCGCCGTGGCCTCTATACATCAGTGCCCCCGGGGGCTTCCGCGGAAACCTATCCGGTCGATCCATATCTTCTTGCCTCCAAAATGGCAAAGGACGCCGTACTGGCCTACCATACGGCCCTGGAGTTTCACGGCAAGGCCTATTCAGTGTATGAGCGCTTCACGTATCTCAGCAGCAAACCCATGTCCCTCGTCAGCTTTCGCGCTCATCAGTTCAAATGCGTCAGCCTGCCCAAAGCCCTTGTCCAAAAGAATGCAACATCCTTCAACGTAATAAAAACGGATCGGTCGGGGATGGCGATATCTGTGACCGGTCTGGAGAGGACCTTTGTGGATGTCCTGAACCGGCCCGACCTGACGGGAAGTTGGGAAGAGATATGGCGCTCTCTGGAATCCGTTGAGTATTTCGATCTTGAAAAGGTTGCCTCATACGTTGATTTCCTCGGCAACGCCACCACTGCCGCGAAGGTCGGCTTCTTTCTCGAACAACACCGGGAATCCCTGATGGTCGATGAAACGTACTTGAAATCATTCCGCGAGCGGCGGCCGCGCCGACCGCATTATCTGGAGCGCNNCTGGAACCTTGTCGTGCCCGAAGAGGTTTATGGAAGAACATGGGAGGAGCAACTGTGAAGATTTCTCCCGAAACGCTCATCAAACAAGCGGAGGCCACCGGATTCCGGCCGGACATGCTCGAAAAAGTAGGTCTGCTGCTGCAACTGCTTGACGCGATCCGCAATCACCCCTTTCTGAAAAACAAGCTGGTCCTCAAAGGCGGCACAGCCCTGAACCTTTTTATTTTCGATGTCCCGCGCCTCTCTATCGACATCGATCTTAATTATGTGGGCGAAGCGGATCGGGAGGCCATGCTTGCAGAAAGACCCAAGGTTGAGGAAGCACTGCAGGCCGTGTTTTCCCGCGAAGGATTTACAGTCCGGCGCGTGCCGGCGGAGCATGCGGGTGGAAAATGGCAGCTTCGCTATCCCGCTGCCAGCGGCCAGGGCGGCAACCTGGAAGTCGATGTCAACTTCATGTTCCGAATCCCCTTATGGCCGATACAAACTATGGATTCTCGACCAGTCGGCATCTGGCAGGCTGCGGGCATTGCCGTGGTCGACATGCACGAGCTTGCGGCGGGTAAACTCTCGGCGCTGCTGTCACGGCGGCAGGCGAGGGACCTGTTTGATTGCAGCAATCTCTTTCACCTGGATGGTCTTGATCGGGAACGCCTGCGCCTGGCGTTTATCGTCTATGGCGCCATGAGCCGCAAGGACTGGAGAACCGTCACCCCGGGCGATGTGGATTTTGATATCGCCGATCTGGATCAAAAGCTGATACCCACCCTTCGAGCCTCAGGGATAGAAAGAATGCAGAAGGATCATTTTGGCAAGAGCCTTGTTGCAGACTGCCGCAAAATTCTTTCCGGGCTTTTGCCATTTACTGAAAATGAAATGGAATTTCTCAATCAGGTTCTGGACAAAGGAAAGATAGCCCCGGAGCTGCTGACCGACGATGCAGACATGCAAGATCGTATCAGACGCCACCCGCTTCTTGAATGGAAAGCCATGAATGTGCGGGAATTTAAGAAATTGAAACAATAATCGGATAAGCATTTGCACTCCGATAAAGATTGACATACAACAAGCAATCATATTCAGGGGATTAATCCGTGAAGAGGTAAAAATGGAAAATATAAAGATATTTCAGGAACTCCTTAGNNGTGCGGGAATTTAAGAAATGATTAAAATGTAATGGATAGCCTTTTATTTTCCCTTGCAATGCCTTTTCAAAGTAGTAATATGACCTGCAATTATAATATCAAAGTAAATAAGTATACAATGTTTGTATTGCACGGCTCCGTATCTCTTTTCGGAGGGTGTTGCAAGATTCCAGCGCTCATGTATTCTAATGAGCTTCTACTATGTAGAAGCTGAAATGGAAAAAATTAGAATGACAGTTGGTTCCCAGACGAAATCCACATCCACTATGGATAATCACAACTATCCAGGTTTGTATCAATGCGCAGACATCACAGCTAACTCAAGACAAAAAACTTATTTTTTACTGCAAAAGATATATCTTGGTTCCCTTGTCATAGGTGGACTTTTGGGCATATTTGTTTCTTTTTTCTCTGATTGTGTACTTAGGGGTACCTATACTGTATTAGCTATAGTCTTGGCTGCCGGTTTTCTTGTACTATGGGTCGGTCGCGCGCGCCAAGATGATAATATATGGTTTGATTGCCGTGCCATTGCTGAATCCGTTAAGACGGCCACGTGGCGATATATGATGACGGTCCCACCTTTTCATGATGATGATACTGCCGATCAAGAATTCATTTTAAGTTTGAAAGAAATGAGGAAAGCAAGACCAGAATGTCATAAACATTTTGCAGATGTTGCGGTTGTCAGTGCTCCGGCTATTACTGACTTCATGCGTCACATGAGGAGTACTTCCTGCGTGGCTCGAAGAGCTTTCTATTTAGAACACAGAATCCGTATTCAGAAAACTTGGTACTCTGATAAAGCTGCTCATAACGCCCGCATAGGTTCGCAATGGTTTTGGACCATTGTAATCCTACAGGGCATTGCAGTGATTGTGGCCATTATTCAAGCATCCACAGGGGGACTTAGAGTAAACATGGTTCCGGTTTTTATGACCTGTGCCGCCGTTATTGCAGCCTGGAGTCAAATGAGGCGCCACGATGAATTAAAAAAGACATATGCTCTTGCAGCACAAGAACTCAGCGAGCTAGAGGCTCTAGCTGTTAATTTGGCCAGCCAGGATTTTCCACAGCTCGTGGAGCAGGTTGAGGAGGCCGTCTCGCGCGAACATACCATGTGGTGTGCGCGTAGAGATATCCATCTTCGGTGAGATGTTTCTGGTGTATGATAAGGATAACAGAAGATGACAGTGATGAGAGAACGGAAAATTGTCGTTGCAGGGAAGACGCTTGCACTGCCCTGCTTTTTTCCGTCTGTCTCAAGTATTAAGACCAACTTATTGCCAGTTGACTACATTGAGCTTTTAAATGCGGCTGCCCATCCTTTATATCTTGTTTCTGCTTATGATATTGCAAGTTCTTGCCCAGAGAATCAACATCGTATTCATTCCGCTATGCAGCAGAGCCGCACTAAAGGATCGGTTGTTTTACTGGATAGTGGAAACTATGAAGATTTCTGGAAGGGTAACAATGATTGGTGTGTGAATAGATTTCATGCAATCTGCAAGGGCTACGAGCATGATATCGGTTTTTGTTACGACAATCAGAAGCCACCTGATACACCTGAAACGATCGCCGAAGATGTGATCAGAGGTGTCCTGCGTGATCAAGAACACGCACCTGCCACAATAGTGCCCATCGTGCATGGCCCTACTAAACTACTACCACAGGCCGTGACCAAAGTTGCAGAACAGCTTTGTCCTGTTCTTCTGGCGGTTCCCGAGCGTGCTTTAGGTGAGGGAATTGCGACACGGATACGATCTGTGCGACAAATACGTAGAGCACTCAATGAATTGGATTTCTATTGCCCGTTGCATCTCTTGGGTACAGGGAACCCTATTTCAATGATTGCATACACAATAGCTGGTGCTGATAGCTTCGATGGTTTAGAGTGGTGCCAAACTGTAGTGGATCATAAGACAGCACTCCTTCATCATTTCCAACAATGGGATTTTATGCGGGAACAAACAGAATGGGGTGTCAATGGTTCTTTACCATTTACTCAATCTGTGTTGATGCACAATCTTGACTTTTATGCAGCTTTTACGCGGCGGATGCAACAATCCACAGATGATCATGCATTATATGATATTGTAGAATCATTTATCCCGACAGCATGGCGCGAAATTGTTTGCAATGCTTTTGAGGAGGATAAATGAAATGATCAATCAAAAGATAGCTCCTATGCGACTGAATAAAGCAGTGCAGGAAGTATGTGTTTGTCTTCAAGAGAAGTATGCGTGCAAACCTAGATGGGAAACTCTTGATGAAAACATTCTGTGGCGTGAGCTGGTTGCATGTATTTTGGGAAGCCGTGTCCGCTATGATGTGGCTTATTCAGCGGTTGAAAGAATGGGAATGGCTAACTTGTTTTCTGATATACAGATCAAAGCAAAACAACCGCTATATGAGAAAGCTGTTTTCAATGTTCTGATGCAACATACGAGTTCAGATAATGCCTATGGCGTACAGCACCGATACCCATTTCCGTCTATACGGGCCGGCCAAATTGGTACAGCCGCGCAAACAATTTATTCCAGAAGTGGTACGATTAAAAGTATTCTTGAAAAGGCACAAGACGAACGGGACGCTCGCCGTCACTTGGCGCGGGAAGTTTCAGGTCTTGGCCCAAAGCAGGCGAGCCTCTTCTTGCGGAATGTTGGTTTTGCAACACAGGTTGCAGTCCTCGATGCACACGTTCTTACGTACATGGATTGGATAGGTCTGACGCCATCGCCCGTTAAGACCGTTAAGACGCTACGACAATATGAGTCGCTTGAGGACGCCTTTATCGAGCATTCTTATTCTTGTGGATTTCCTCCGGATCAGTTTGATTTGGCTGTTTGGGTAGTGGTTCGTGTTGTCAAAGGTGGTTATACTTTATGCCAATAGTAACTCTTGTTTCAGGTGGGATTGACTCGACCTTAATGAGCCTGTTAGCCCATGAAGAAGGTGTTCGCCTCGCACCGCTATTTATAGATTACGGTCAGCTCGGCGCAACAAGAGAGTGGGCAGCATGCAAGCAATTACATGAAAAACACGATTTACCATCGGCCATACTTATGGATGTTGCCGGTTTTGGTGCTGTGGTCCCGAGTGGAATAACGACTTCTGCTATGCGGATCAACGAAGATGCATTTTTACCGGGCCGAAATCTGCTTCTATTACTTTGTGGTGCGGCTTATGCGTTCAGAGTACAAGCCAATGCTGTTGCTATTGGTTTGCTTCATCCCAAAAACAGTTTGTTTCCTGATCAGACGGAGGCTTTTCTTCGTAAAGCCGAGGATATGATCGAAATAACTATGCAAAAGAGAATTTCGGTACTCGCACCTTTAATTGAATTCACAAAAGCGGATGTCTTATCGATGGCAAAGGCACGTGGTCTGAGAGATACATATTCTTGCCATGCTGGAGGTGCTGAACCCTGTGGAAAGTGTGTTTCCTGTATTGAAATCGCAAATGCAATGGAAAGGAGCTAAACAATGGGCGGTGGCGGAGAAGGCGGACGTGGGTTGACCCCCAGTGAGCTTCAACAGCTCGAGCAAAAAGTGAAGCAGAGCTTGAAGGAAAGTGGCACAGAAGGCAAAAGCAATGTCTTCATAAGCTTTGCTTCTGAAGACCTGAATGATGTTAATATGCTTCGTGCACAGGCAAAGAATGAAAACTCAGATATTGAGTTTAGTGACTGGTCTTTAAAAAAGCCCTTCAACAGTGAAGATGCTGAGTATATAAAACGTGGCATACGCGAACGCATAAGACAATGCTCGGTCACGATCGTGTACATATCGGACAATACAGTAAACAGTAAGTGGGTTGACTGGGAGATACGCGAGACAATCGCTATGGGTAAGGGCGTGGTTGCAATGCATAAGGGGGACCGACCGCCTGCGCGCCTGCCAAAAGCTGTTTTGGATAACAAAGTACCAGTCGTACCTTGGCAGCAAAAGGCGCTGGCGAACGCAATTAATACTCAAGCCCAGAAGGAATAGCGTTACAGCGAACATGATATCAATTACCACCACTAAATAGATTGCCAGAAAGGAGAGGGAGAATGGCTAAGAAAACAGTTTTTATTAGTTATGATTACGATAATGATAAGCACTACAAAAATTTACTTGTTGCATGGGATGCTAACAAGGAATTCGATTTTTCCTTTTATGATGCATCGGTTGATGTTTCCGTCGATAGCAATGACGCCGCTGCAATAAAACGAGTCATATCCGCTCGTATCAATAGTGCGGCGTACTTTTTCTGCATCGTTGGAGAAAAAACGCACAAGAGCAAATGGGTTGCGTGGGAAATAGATAAGGCCGTTGAGCTAAAGAATAAGATAGTGGCCGTAAAGATAGCAAAAGACTATACAACCCCGACAGGCCTGTATGGTGTTGGAGCGTCGTGGGCGCTTTCCTTTACATTCGATTCGATAAAAAAAGCATTGGACAATGCATGAAGAATCGCTGAATCGGTGGATTCGACGAATGGCTGCACTGTAGCCACTTTCTTCGTTGAGTTATATCATTTTAAGAGGAATCCAGGTGCTTCTAGGCAACAGCAGCAAATTTAAAGGTGTCGGTTATGTCTGCTTCCTTGACGTATTAGGTTTCTCATATGACATATTGAGAAATTGGCAACGCCCGACATCAAATCCATTAGAAAAGATATTAGCGATCAAAAGCGATATGCCGAGATTCTCTCAAGTCGAAGGTAATGATGATCGAGAATCCCATCGAACTTATGCATGTCGTGTAAGCATGGTCTCGGACAGCGTTACCATTTGCTTTGGATATATAGACAGCATCATCATTGGTGACCTTGTTCTTGGATTAGAAGCTGTCTTAGGAAATCTATCATATGTGTGGTCGACATGTATAAAGAATGGGTACACAATAAGAGGGTCTATCGACTTCGGTGATATTTACTGGGATGAAAGTGATATAATCGGTCCAGCATTCATTAATGCTTACCGCCTTGAATCCGAGGTTGCGAGAACTTCAAGAATCGTCATCTCGTCAAATCTGAATAAGATTCTAAAGGATCTGGCAAAAAAGTATAAAAGCCCCTTCATCAACCATTTATTAAAAGACTTCAGAAAAGATATTGATGGATACATAATAGTTGATCCGATAATCTTATATAGCAACGATCAGGAAAAGGATTCTTTGATCGATAGTCTCAAGGTTATGAGAGACGCTGCACCAAACGAAATTGTTAAGGAGAAATACACTCCATTGATTAACATCCTTAGCGATGTAGCGAGACTAGATCTAAAAGACGAAGATTTTGGGAATTATTGAATGAGGTAAATATTTTAACCGGTTCTATTTTTTGACATGTCAGCAATTCCTAAACTCGCTATGCCCAACAGAACGTTGCGCGCAATTTCAGTGGTGTTGACGTTTGGTTCATGAACAGGTCACATTACTACCCGCAACGCTTCAAAGTGTCAAGTGCATGCCTGCCCCAAATGCACTGAGTTTCTTGCGGCCGTTTGCTACTTATGGCAGCAATGGTAAAAGGGGTAATGCAATTCGGAAGTAAAGGGGGTCTTACCAGATTGATTCTCATCGGATCAGCTGCCTTATAATTGCGGAGTAGGCATATGCACGTAGAGAGAACACTACAGGCCTTAGCGGCGATCACCGACGAAGGGTTTTTCGAGCGCCTGGCAACAGCTATTTTACGGGAAGCCAATCCAACCTATTGCTCACTAACTCATACTGGTGTTAATATCGCGGGTAAAACAGTCAAATCACCCATAGATGGGATCTGTTTTGTGAAGGGTGCTGATCCCCCCACATGATAGCTGTCCACCATACGATCACTGCACGCAACGATCTGGAGAAGAAGTGGCTACACGATCCCTCCAAAGTAAAACCTCGCAAGGGGCCGAAGCCGACAGCACCTGCCGGAGATATCATCAAGACAGCAGATTTAGTGAATGAAGAGCGAACACAAACACCGAATTTGCGTGTGACATTGATCCTCACAACCAACGAAGAACCAGATGAAGCACTGGTGCGCTTTGTAAGTGAGGTCAGTACCCTTAAGGACCGGACAGCCGATCAAGCTTCCAGACCAGCAAGATGCTAAATTTTCCGTTCTTCGCAGCGGCCAATATTACGGCTGAGGCAGTTTTTTGAGGTGCGGAAAAAACCTACCTTTTTTGCCTTGCAAAACCCCTATAAAATCAATGGTCGTATTTTCAAAAAACGATGCGGAATAAAGAGATGTTTTTTCCGCGGTGAAGCCAAAATATTTGACTTCACCGCATGGATATCATATCCGCCTCGGTCCGGAAGACAGCGACGGAACAGCGGATAGAGGAATTGTTATTGAAGCTAAAGCCTGGTGACGCTGATTGTTCCCGAGCTTTCTCGCTTGGGAGCAATCAACACTCCCTTGCATTTCATTAAATAATCAGCTTTCAGCGAACGTTGAAAGTCATGCATCTGGTGAAAATAATCAACTGATAGAAAAAGGTCAAAGCTGGAAGAAATGCGAAGGGTGCAGGGGCGATGGTCAAATCGAAGTCGTGAACGAAGGAATTCTTCAGAGCCAGTCTTCTTGATATGCTGGCGTAGCTGAACTCGGAAAGCGCTTGGGTCGCCGGTAGGGCACGGGGAAAATTTGCATCCGATAATTTCCGGAAGAGCTTTGCTGTAAAATTAAATTGCCCTCTCTCATTGACTTCAAATACAAAGTGAGAGTTTTGGAGATCTGGTCAGACGAGTGATAACGGACTGAAACACGCAGTATTTTGAGCATGCTTTTTACGATGGCGGTGATATTTGTGTCTTCCTGAAGTTAAGCATTCAGCAATTTTCTCAGTTATACCCTTCTTCAAACAGTATTCATTAATATTAGTTCTCTCTCCTCTGGACAAATTTCCCATAAATTACCAGGCCGGTTTTTGGTCTTTATTACCGTGAAATGCCGAGTGCCCCCGGGTGGCCACCCAAAATCCC
>DFZJ01000050.1 GCA_002382045.1 Syntrophaceae bacterium UBA4059 | reverse complement strand
TAATATGTCGGAGTAGAATTAATAGTCCACTCTTTCGGGCTTAGTCACAAGGTTCGGACCGATTTCAATGGATACGTAACGGCCTTTCTTAAAGCTGCCCGAATTGGCAACCAGCGTGTTCTGAAAACGCTCGATCCCGGACGCTTCATGAATATGGCCGCACAGGCATAGCGAGACAGGGTGCCTTTCAAGAAACGCCTTCACACTGCGGCTGCCGCCTCTGAGCCCGATGAACGACCTGTCCCGAACTCCCCGTGGCGGAACATGCGAGATCAGGACAACTTGCGACGCATCGCTTACCTGCTCGTATCCCGCCCGGAGCGTGAGAGCGATTTCTTCTTCCGTGTATGTGGTAGCCGTTTTGATGGGCGTAGGCGAAGACCCGCCCAGACCGAAAAAGCCGATTCCCTCCAGCATCCTTCCTTTTCCATGCAGACTGTACCCTTTTTCTTCAAGAAAATCTTTGATTTCGATCCTGTCCCAGTTGCCGTGGACAGCGAGGATGCGGCTCGAAAATTGTTCAATGCAGGCCATGACATCGGCCGCTTCGGCGCGTGTTTTGGTGTGGGTAATATCCCCGGCAATGACAACCCAATCGGATTCGCGGATGAGCGGCGCAGCCTTTTCAATAGGTTTGGTTGCCCCGTGGATGTCGCTTACGGCAAATAGTTTCATATCACTCCCGGCTTCTTTCCGTCATTCCGCGTGCAGGACTGAGTCCAGAACGCCACTGTCATTCCCGACCCAGATCGGGAATCCATTATAAGAATTCAAGCATACCCGATACCGGATTCAAATGGTTGTATCTGTCCCGTTTATCTATTGAATCTCTTTTGACGGTTAATTGCGGCGATTACGCCATAATTAAAGGCGTTATTGCTCCGTCCAATAATCCGCCAGAACTTCGGCTTGTTTGAGCACGGTATCAATGGCCTTTTGCTGTTTGTCTGGCGGGTAACCGTATTTATTTAATGTCCGCCTTACGATCACCATAAGTTTCGCCCGGGCGCTTTCTTTCATCGTCCAGTCGATGGTGGCATTTTTGCGAACTTTGTCGGCAATTTCCCGCGCAATCTTCTTCAGCACTTCATCGCCCAATACTTTGACCGCGCTGTCATTGACTTCCAGCGCTGTATAGAAGGCAAACTCATCTTTAGATAACTTGAGCTTTTCCGCCAGGCCATCCACCTCCCGCACCTGCCGGGCAATGGTCAGCAGTTCTTCGATAATCTCCGCCGTCGTCAAAAGATTATTCTGATATTTCTTGATGGACGCCTCCAGCATGTCTAAAAGGTTCTTGCCTTCAGTGATATTGAATTTCAGCCGGACTTTGATTTCATCGTTCAGTATCTTTTTTAAGAGTTCAAGGCCAAGATTTTGGTGCTTCATGTCTTTTACGTCTTGCAGAAATTCTTCGGAGAGCAATGATATATCCGGCTTCTTCAGCCCTGCCGCATCGAAGATATCTACAACCTCGGTTGACTCAACCGCCTGATTCACAATCTGACGGATGGCCGTTTCATAATTCTTCTTGCCGCTGTCATCACCGTCGCCTTCAAACTTGAGCAGGCGCGCCCGGACAGACTGAAAGAAGGCTATCTCATCGATCAACGCCAGCGCATCTTCATGCGGAACCGCCAATGCAAAGAGCTTGGAGAGAGCCGTTGATTCTTTAATAAAGCGGTTTTTGCCTTGATCCTGAGCAAGGATGAACTCCTCGCTTTGTAAAATGATGGAAAGTTTTTCGGACGTTCCGGCACTGAAAAAACGTTTGTAATCAAAATCAGCTGTTTGCTTCGTTCGCGAAGCAGACACGCGAAACATTTGACGGACCACTTCAATTTTCTCCAGCATCAATTCCAGCGCTTTTTCCTGCGTTTCCGCCGGATCACCCTTGCCGCCGGAATTGGAATAGAAAGCCAGTGCTTCTTTGAGAGCATTGCCGATACCGATGTAATCCACAACAAGACCGCCGGGCTTGTCCATAAATACGCGGTTGACACGCGCGATCGCCTGCATGAGCGTGTGGCGTTTCATCAGCTTGTCAATGTAGAGCGTATGCAGACAGGGCACATCAAAGCCGGTCAGCCACATATCGCGCACAATCACCAGTTTCAGGGAGTCCTGCGGGTCTTTCATGCGGTCGGAAAGCAAACGGCGGCTTGCTTTATTGGTGCGGTGATAGCTGGGGATCACCAGACTGTCCGGATCTTCGGGATCGAATTCCATTTTATCGGAAGAGGATGACGTCATGACCACTTTCAGAGCCCCATCCTTAATATCTTCACTGTGCCACTGTGGGCACAGATCAATTATGGCATCATACAGCGCAACGGCAATGCGGCGGCTCATGGTGACAATCATGGCCTTGCCTTCAAATACTTCCGCGCGCTTTTCGTAATGCTCAATAATGTCCCGTGCCAGATTCGCCAGACGTTTAGGATTGCCGACAATGGATTCCAGTTGCGACCATTTGGCTTTGGCTTGCTGGGATTCGGTCGCGTCGTCATCCGTCATTTCCCTGTCGAATTCTTCAATCAGTTTCCGGCCTTCTTCCGTGAGATTGATCTTAGCCAGACGGCTTTCGTAATAAATTTTTACGGTTGCCCCATCTTCCACCGATTGCGCGATATCGTAAATGTCAATGTAATGGCCGAACACCGCCGGCGTGTTAATGTCGGTATCTTCGACCGGCGTGCCGGTAAAGCCGATAAACGTCGCGTTGGGTATGGCATCGCGCAAATACTTGGCAAAACCATAGACAATGCGTTTGCCGTTCGGATTCCCGGCGTCGTCTTTTGTATCAATTAGCCTGGCCTTGAATCCGTATTGCGTGCGATGCGCCTCATCCGCGATGACGATAATATTGCGCCGCTCCGATAACAGATCGTAAGCAGAGGGTGCGGACGCTGAGCCTGCCCCAGCGTCCGGAAAAAACTTCTGAATGGTTGTAAACACAATGCCGCCCGAGGCCACCTTGAGTAACGTCTTCAAATGCTCGCGTGATTCCGCCTGCACCGGTGGCTGACCAAGCAGACTGGTGGAGGCGGCAAACGTATCGAAAAGCTGTTGGTCAAGATCATTGCGGTCGGTAATGACAACTATGGTCGGGTTATCCAGATTATGAATCAGCTTTCCGGCATAAAACACCATGGAAAGGCTTTTGCCGGAACCCTGCGTGTGCCATATTACGCCAGCCTTGCGGTTGGCGTAACCCTCACCCTTCCTCTCCCATGGGGAGAGGTGTGAAACGATTTTATTTAAGACATTTTCAGGGTGTTCAAGAAGTTCTTCGTTTTGAAATCTCAGGACAGTTAATCCTATCGATGTGAGATATTTATCGCGTGTTGAATCATGTTTTTGTTGCTCGACCGAATTATGCACTTCACCATCAAATTCAATAACCAGTTTTTTCTCGTCGCAATAAAAATCAACAATGTAACTCCCGATTTGATGTTGCCGTCGAAATTTTAATTCCAAAAACTTCCTGTTTCTGGCCAACTCCCAGAATATTTCTTCGGCAGGTGTTTGATTTTTGCGCAGTTGTTTTGCTTCACTTATCAAACCGGAAAAATCTAAACCGCCCCTATAATGAGGCCTCTCCCGCTGGGAGAGGTCAGGTGAGGGTAGCCCTACAGCTCTTTTTGTCTCGGCTATAGCTTTATTCACCGCATGATACTGATGATAAGCAGCCAGCTTCTTCACGGTTTCAATTTGCGTAAGCCCCGTTTTCTTATCGATCGTTTTATCTTTTTCAAAAACAATGAAGTTACGGATTAGGTCCAAAAGCGTTGCGGGATTCAGCATTCCCTTGATGAGCACTTCGAGTTGACTCATATGGGGTGACGATTCCTTTATGCCGCCTGCCTGCCGCGCCCAGCCTTTATCAATAATCTGCTTTAATCGTTTTCTACCAAAACCTGTTTTCCATTCGTGTTCTTTCTGAACGGCTTCTTCTCTTGAAGATGCTTCTTCATAATGCGCGATTTTAAGCGGTTTGTGTTTCTTAGTATGCTCGGCTGCGTTACCTGCAACATGTTCTCGCCACCTTTTCATTAAATCGCTCGTTTGCCCGATGTAGAAACTACCATTTTCGCATGCAAGCGCATAAACACAATATTGTCCGGGCGACGGCGCAGGCAGGTCAATCGTCTTCCATGTTTGAAACCGGCTGTAAGCGGACGATAGCGTTCCCGCCTTTGCTTCCAGGCCATCGGAAATCACACAAAAAGCGTTATAGAAAAAAAGTGATGGAATGACGGTTTTATATGTCTGTATCTGATCGAAGGCCTTGCGGATGGTTGCCTGATGGTCAGCCGCATTTTTGAGTTCTATCACCACCAGCGGCAGGCCATTGACAAACAGAATCACATCCGGTCTTTTATTCTGGTTCTTTTCGACGACGGTAAACTGATTGATGGCATGGAAAACATTATTTTGTGGGTTTTGAAAATCGACCAGCCAGACCCGTTCGCCGCGCTCCTGGCCATCTTTCATCAACGTGACCGGCACGCCTTCGGCAAACATTTTATGAAAGGCTTCGTTAGCATCAATAAGTTGAGGCGAATAAATGGATAGAACAGATTTCAAGGCAATCTGCCGCGCCGATTCCGGCAAAGCAGGATTTAGGCGGTTGATGGCTTGTTCCAGTACATCTTTTAAAACAACTTCGCCATAAGAAGTGCGTTTTTCCGGTATGCCATAAGGCGCGGCAATTTCCGCTATCGGAAGAGAAATTGATTCTTCAGAATCCGGCGCAATGGACGGCCCCGCAACATACGCAAAGCCAAGTTGTTTGAGTTCAGCAAGGGAGAAGACTTCAATTTCGGATTCGGTGATATGGCTATTCATCAAGCGGCTAGTTCCTCTCTAACCTCGTCCCGCGTGCTCCACAAAACTGGTTTTACACCATAATTTTTCAAAGCATCCGTAACTGTTGATGTTGGTGAATGATCAGAATCATTTAAAAAGGCATATGACACCGAATTTGGAGGCCTTACATCCTTTGTATCAATCCAAGAGAAAGCGAATGACTGAACATACTCCCGATTCGGTCTGTTTATAGCCTGGATGATCCGCTCCGGATATTTTCTTGAAGCCGGAATGACAAAATCAAACATATGATCATAGCCCGATTTCCCGGAAAATTTGACGCGCGGTGTATAGCGAACCTCGTAAGTATCCAACCAGGACGTGACATCTTCGAGAAAGAGACTGGATACCATTGGCGCTGCAAGATAGAATAAATCATTAATGGCTAACATTGCCTGCACCAGATTATGTTTTTTTAATGCGAATGTTTCAGGAGATGCCTGAATCAGCAAAGCGTCACTTTCATACTTCACACCGAAACCGTTTAAAGTCATTGCTAAAAGGTCTTTGCGCTTCTTACTCTCAAGTTCACAGCCAGACTGCCGCAGGTCACCAATCGTATATCCGTCATCCGTTAAGACATAACCGCCATCGTTCTTTTTCACATAAATCTGCAAATAGTCATTATGCCGATCAAGATAGGGCGTCGTAATTTCGACCCAATCATTAACCTTTCGCAATGCGGTTTTGTCTTTTAGCCACACCAGATATTTATCAAGAAGTATCTGAATCTCGTTGATCATGGAAACAATCCTCTTTGAATATTAGGCAATTCTGTAATGTTACAATACTTCATAAAATCCATTAATGCTTGCCACAAGTCTGCGATATTCGTAAAATCTTCTGTAGGAATAGGCACCGCCCATTTGTCCCCATAACCTTCGCGATAGACATGCAAATGCGGCGAGGGGATTTCCTGCCCATCAGGATTTCTATGTGGCTGTCCGCCGAAATCAAGCCGAACCAAAATAACTATTTGCTTAGCGCGGTTGTGGTAAGACCCTTTGAGAAGGTCAATCCTGCCGCGACTCACATCGAGAACGAAATATTCACGCTTATTTCGCGATGTAATCGGTATTGTAATCCGGCCGCCAAGCCCCGGATAATCATAACTCTGGTCATCGACCCGTATTTTTTCCATGCTGATAAGAGCATTTGCTTCTGACTGTGTCAAATTGATTTCTGTCATAGCAGTGTTTTCTCCGCACAAAAATATTTTTACATCTTTACGCGCACTTCACCGCTCATCAGTTTGGGTAGCAGCGCTTCGCGCAAACGTGAAAGCGTCCGAATTTGAAAAGAGTTTTTCTTTATGTGTTCCATTATAGGTTCAGCAAATGTTCTGAACTTCTCAAAATAATTTGTAGGTGGTATGGCTATTTCGTATTGCGCGATTGAGTCGCCCGAAACACGTTGCCTGCCGCTTGTGCCTGTCATATTCTGAATTGCGAAGTCTCTAAAATCATTACTCCTGGCCAGAGAATAAACCCATTCTGCGCAATAGCCTGCTTTCGGTGCCATTACAATGTATTCAGTAGAACCCCAGGCGACTTCATCACTATTAAGAAAATTGATGTATGCCGTTTTACCGTTTTCAAGACATGGTGTTATTCGTGCAATAATCGTATCGCCGTTTTTGAACTTAATCCCACTGGTAAATTCTCTTTTTATCCAGTCCTTGGGAAACGGGCCACTTGTGGGCATGTTTGACATGTCGATATATGTGGCGCTTGCCCCTTTTTTGATCGATCTTAAAGGGTTTATTAAGGCAATATCACCCAGCTTTCCCTTAGCCCAATCCGGCTCAGCGTCCACCACAAACATTTTCCGCCAGAGGGCTTCGGCCATGCCTTCCAGTGTTTTGTTCTGCCGGTGCAGAAGATCGATTTTGTCGTCAAGGCTGGAAAGCACACCAGCAATGGCGCGCTGTTCAGGAAGTGGAGGAAATTGCCAAATAGTATTCTTTACATAATTCCAATCTGCGCGTGGCATTCTAGTACCAGAATCTCCTGAGTTCGCAGTATCAACAAATTCCTGATTTGCAAAAAAATAAAAAAGATAATCTTGGTCATAATTTTCCAAAGCCCTTACGACCCAAATGTCTGTAGAACATATACCAGCAAAATTAGGTTTAATAACTTTTCTAAAATAAGGCCGCAGTTTTCCAAATAAAATATCTTTTTCTTTGAAATGATACTTCTGACTTGTTATAGAATCTGAATCGCCGATACTTATTAAACGCAAGCCCTGTTCTTGAATATGCTCAAGTCCAATGTATGGCAGATGATCATTTTTTTTCGGCAAGTATGTGTCTTTCGATAATCGCGCCACAGCCCCAAGCTTGTATTCCTTCCAGCCGTTATTCACTGACAACCTCCGCCAGTTTGTCCAGAAGCGTAAACGCGTGTTTATCGAATTTGGAAAAGGCAAACCACTTTTTGCCCAGGTCTTTCAACGATGCTCCGAAATGATAGACGGTTTTGCCGTCGATGATTAAAAACCTGTCATGCGAGTTATGAAATTCTTTTAATGTGATTGCCGGGTACTGCTCGTTATACTTTTTGATATCTAGCGCCAGTTGTTTGGAAATGGTCTTAGTGAGAATGGTGATCTTCACTTTTTTGCCGGCTTTGGAAAGCAGCGTCAGAACCCCGTCATCAATATAGTTGTCAATCACAATAATGGATTTGCGGGCGGTGCGGATCAGGCCGGAAACAAACTGATAGGCATCAAATATCTGTCCGTCGAAAAAAATGCCCTGCTTTGGTTTTATGCTTTTCTCTTCGATGGCATTGAAAATCTGTTCAAATTTGTGGTCGGCTTCCGCTTTGTGCTCGATTTGCTTTCTTTCCACTGCGCCCAGACGTTGAAACACTTCCGCATTGGCAGCCAAAAACCGGCGCATGGCAACAAATGCATTGATAACCTGAATGCTAATTTGAACGGCTTTTGCACTTTTCAGAACACCGGAGAGCATCGCCACGCCCTGCTCGGTAAAGACATAGGAAGCTTTTCGTTTTCCGCCCCAACTTGAAGTCGCAATTTGCGACTTCAAGTTTCGTCCATTCTTTGCAGTGCCAATTTGGTAATTTAAACTGTTTTCGTTCTCTAAGGTCACAGCTTGTGACCTTAGAGAACTACTTTCTTCTGCCGTTAGTTGAAAGCTGAATTCCTGCGGGAATCTTTCAATGTTTCTTTTGACCTGCTCATTGAGTCGTTTGACTTCAACGCCATAGAATTTTGCCAAATCATTATCCAGCATGACCTGTACGCCACGGATGGTATAAATCCGGCGTTGAATGTCGTCCGTCTTCATAAGGGGATGTTCAGCCATTCAACTTCACCTTTCGCATTTTTCAATACTCAAATGGTGCGACCACCCAGCGTATCGCATTTTGCGATACCTTAACTTTACATCCATAAACTGTTTCAAAAATAGTATTTCCGATATAGTCGTCTTCCCGGCGAAGGCCGGGATCCAGTTAATATTATTCCTGGATTCCGGATCGCGCTACGCTTGTCCGGAATGACAAATGTGAATACTACTATGGAACAATTAATACTAAACCGCTTTTTAATTTAAGGTCGCAAATTGCGACCTTAAAGAATTTATACCAGCTTCACCTTTTTCAGATTTTCCATAATCAATGCGTTAAGCCTTGTTTCTTCCTTCATCTGCTCCGCGAGTTCGGCTTTGAGCTTTCCGAACCGTTCGGCAAAATCGAAATCGTCTTCGTCTTCCGGCAGGCCGATATAGCGTCCCGGCGTGAGAACGTAGTCCTTTTCCCTGATTTCATTGAGCGTGACCGATTTGCAGAAACCGGGAATATCTTCGTATTGATTGCTCTTGTTGTGCCAGTAGTGGTAGGTGTCGGCAATTTTCGCAATATCAACATCGGTAAAATCTTTTGTCCGGCGATTAATCAGGTAACCAAGATTGCGTGCATCGATGAACAAAACTTTGTCCAGCCGCCCTTGCTTCCTGCGTGACAGAAACCAGAGACAGGCGGGAATTTGTGTATTGAGAAATAGTTTTGCCGGAAGGTTGACAATGCAGTCCAGCAACCCGGCTTCGATGATGTTTTTACGTGTTTCGCCTTCACCGTTGGTTTTGGATGTGAGCGATCCTTTCGCCAGCACAAATCCCGCCATGCCGCGCGTGGGCGACATGTGATAGATGAAGTGCTGTATCCAGGCATAGTTGGCGTTGCCGGCAGGCGGCGTGCCATATTTCCAGCGGGCGTCATCTTTCAACAATTCACCAGACCAGTCGGAATCGTTAAACGGCGGATTGGCGATGATGAAGTCCGCTTTTAAATCTTTGTGCGCATCGTTGAGAAACGAACCTTCGTTGTTCCATTTGATGTTGGAGCTATCGATCCCCCGAATGGCCAGATTCATCTTGGCCAGCCGCCAGGTGGTCTGGTTAGATTCCTGTCCGTAGATGGAAATCATATCGGCGGGATTGAGTTTTACGTTTTTATCCTTCTTTTTGTAATGGTCCTGGTGCGCTTCAATAAACTTCTCACTTTGCACAAACATGCCGCCGGAGCCACAACACGGATCAAATACCCGGCCTTCGTAGGGTTCCAGCATTTGCACCAATAATTTGACCACGCTGCGCGGCGTATAGAACTGTCCGCCCTTTTTACCTTCGGCAAGCGCAAATTGACCCAGAAAATATTCATACACCTGGCCAAGTACATCCTTGCTCTGCGCCTCTGCCGTCCCCAGCGCAATTGTTCCGACAAGGTCAATTAATCCGCCAAGGCTGGCGCGGTCCAGATTTTGCCGGGCATAGACTTTTGGGAGAACTCCTTTGAGCGAAAGATTCTGCCGTTCGATGGCTTCCATAGCCTCATCAACATAGCCACCGATATCCACTTTTTTGCCATTCTCCAACAGGATTTCCGTCTTTTTCGCGTTGGCGGATATGTGTTTCCAGCGGGCAATTGGCGGAACAAAGAATACTTTTTCCGCCATGTATTCGTTGGGGTCTTCGGGATCGGCGCCTTCATAGTCGCCAACGCCACCCAGCAGCCTATTGTGCAAATCTTCAAAAGCGTCGGAGATGTATTTGAGGAAAATTAAACCTAATACGACGTGCTTGTATTCGGCGGCGTCCATGTTTTTGCGGAGTTTGTCCGCCGCCTGCCAGAGTTTTGCTTCTATGGATTCTTGTTTGTTGTTTTTCTTGGAAGCCTTTTCTTTAGTTGTTGGCATTATGTCTCCATCAAATATCCGTTGATCCGCTATTCATCGCTTTGTAAATCTAACAAGAAATTCTTCGAAGAATAAACTTTAACGTATTGTTTTCTGCTTCATGCAAATGTAGGATATTTTT
>DFZJ01000018.1 GCA_002382045.1 Syntrophaceae bacterium UBA4059 | reverse complement strand
CGGTAATGATTATTATCTGTTTTATTTGTGCATTCGTAGGTTGCTTAGTAATCGCAGGCGGGCCTAATATGCCGACATCAACCTTTACATTTAATTCTTTTTTCTTCAGCGCATCTGCTTTTGCCTGTTCGAGATTCTTAATTTCCAACGATAAATCCCCATCCTTTCTAACCAAGTCTGCCGGATTAAAATTAACAATTGTTATTTTTCTTTTCTTGATCATATCGGACATGTCATTTAAAAAAATGAGGTTTGCTTCTCTCGCTTCTTTAATCTTCTTTATTTTGAAATCGGTCTCTTCTATAAGCCGATCAAGCTTCAAATCGTTCTCTGCCTGTACGTTTGCAATATTTCCTTTAATTTCCGGTAAATTGCTAATATAATTAAATATATCTTTGAAAGCTTGGGTTGCTATATCCTCTGTTTTAGCATCAATTACAATACTTACTTTATCAGTGGCTTTTTTGGGAAGTAATACCAATACGCTTTTAATTGCACCAGAATTGCCGGCAAATATTTTAACTTTTTNNAAGGTTAACTTCATCATTTGACATTGTTTCAATATCTTGTTTTATGTCCATGACTTCTCCTTTTTGTTGCTGCTTTGTTTAAACTGCTTTTCTATAAATGCTCTTGATACAGCTCCGCCCTCTGAGTTACACGAGGGTCGTATAAACAGGATTAAATGGCGCTTTATTCTTTGTGCTTCCAATGCACAATAGCCATGATCAAAGGAGCTTCCGGCTATTTCATGCGAAGTTGTTTTGAATTGGCTTCCTGCTCCAATTGCCGGATTTGTTCTTCCAGCTTTTTATATTCCGCCAGCTTACTTTTCAGAAAGCGATAAGTGATCTTTGCTTTTTCTTCCATGCCCATCGGAGTAAGGTAATACAAATAGGCTATTTTATTTTGGGAATTCTTAAAATTTTCAGCCTTAACAAAACCCTTATCAATCATGGCCTTGACCAGGAAATTGATCTTGCCTAAACTTAAACCCAGACGGGAAGAAAGGTCGCGTTGCGTCATTTGCGGATTTTCACTGATCGTCCGCAAAAGATTCAGCATTTCGTCTGTTCCAATTTTTTTCTTTTTTTGCATCATCATAAATAAAAGAATGTGTTCATAGAATGAACGCAGCATTTAATAATAAATATACCGAATAATGTCAACTGAAAGATCAACTTCCTTCTAAGAAACTTGAATGGGTCATTGCGAGCAAAGCGAAGCAATCTCGTGTTTTTAGATTGCCACCCCCTAGTTAGGGGGCAGGCGGCTCCTCAGCGTCGCCTCGCAATGACAGACCTGTTTTTCCATTTATAACCCTTACGCTCAACACTTCACTTAAACTTCTCAGCCTCTTTAAATAGTACGCCTTTAGCGTCTTTTGCTGAGAGCGTTGGTGTATCTTGCAAAGGCCAGTCAATGGCCAGATCGGGGTCATTCCAGATAATCGTTATCTCGTATTGCGGCGCCCAGTAGTCTGTCGTTTTATAGAGAAATTCGGCTGCGTCGGAGAGCACCAGAAAGCCATGAGCAAAGCCTTCGGGAATCCATAGCTGTCGATGATTGTCTTCAGAAAGCTCGACACCCACCCACCGGCCGAAGGTCGGGGATGACTGGCGAAGATCGACAGCCACATCAAATACGGCGCCCCGGACAACACGCACCAGTTTTCCCTGGGGCTGCTGAATCTGGTAGTGCAGACCTCGCAGGACATTTTTTTCCGAACGGGAATGATTGTCCTGAACAAAAGTTGTCGTTAAGCCCGTTTTTTCCTGCCAGACTTTCTGATTAAAGCTTTCATAGAAAAAACCGCGCGCGTCGCCAAAGACTTTTGGCTCAATGATGAGTATATCCGGAATATCGGTTTTAATGATGTTCATAGGTTAGTGCCTGGGGGATGGTGGATGGTGAATAGTGGATAGTGGATGGTGAATAGTGGATGGTGGATGGTGGATAGNNGTGGATAGTGGATGGTGGATGGTGGATAGTGAATAGTGGATAGTGGATAGTGGATAGTGGATAGCAAAAAAGGCGATGGGCTAGAGGCCAGGGGCGATAGGCAACAGCTCGTGGCTTGTAGCTCATAGTAGGGAACGGTCGCGACCGTTCCGTAAGGTAGATGCGAAACGAGTGGCCTCCCCCTGCCCCCTCCAGAGGGGGACAACACCACCTGCACCCCAGCAGGGAACACGCGAAACGAGTAACGAGGCTGCAGGGAGCGGTTTCCAACCGCGCCGCTTTTTTTCGGACTGTTCGGGGATAACCTAAAGGTCACGCGACAGTCCCTACAATATTGCCTATTTTTTGTTTCTGCCATGAGCCATCCACTTCTCTTCCTATCACCTATCACCTATCATCTATCGCCTCTGGCCTCTAGCCTTCTTTTTCATCATATCAAGCAAAGTTCCCCTGATAGGATTTTTCTTTCATAATTCTTTCCAAATAGTCGCGATAGGACGATTTGGGGGTTTCTTCAATCACCTGCTTCATTTTCTTTTTATCCACAAATCCCATCCGGAAAGCGATTTCTTCCAGACAGGCAATCTTCAACCCCTGGCGCGCCTCCAGCGTGCCGATAAAATGGCTGGCCTCCAAAAGGCTGGTGTGTGTGCCGGTATCCAGCCAGGCAATGCCGCGTCCCAGGGGGACAACATTTAGATCACCGCGCCGCAAATATTCCATATTGACATCTGTGATTTCCAATTCACCGCGCGCCGACGGCTTCATGGTTTTGGCAATCTGCGTAATATTTTGATCATAAAGATACAATCCGGGTACGGCGTAATTGGATTTGGGTTTCGCCGGTTTCTCTTCAATGCTGATGGCTTTCCCCACCGGGTCAAACTCCACAACGCCGTAACGTTCCGGGTCATTAACGTAATAACCGAAGATGACCGCGCCGTTTTGAAATTCCTGGACGATTTTATGGAGTCCCAGATTGCCGTAAAAGATATTGTCTCCCAAGATCAGACAGACGGCCTCTCCGGCGATAAAGTCTTCACCGACCAGAAACGCCTGGGCAATCCCCTTGGGCTGGGGTTGCACTTTGTAAGAGAGCGTTATACCCCAGCGGCTGCCGTCGCCCAGCAGGGCTTCAAAGCGGGGCGTATCCTGCGGCGTAGAGATAATGAGGATGTTCTGAATCCCCGCCATCATAAGCGTGGCCAGCGGATAGTAAATCATCGGTTTATCATAAACCGGCTGCAATTGTTTGCTNNGTGGATGGTGGATAGCCCATACCTGTTCCTTTATATTTGCTCTAACCATTTTTCATTAACCACCATTCACTATTTTTTTCAATGACGTTATTAGTGCGTTTAACATCTTTCTTATAATTGTAATATCAGAAAGCACTGTTTCTTTATCTTTTATATAACCCAATTTTTCAGCAATTATAATTTGTGTCTCCAGCTCGGATGCGGAACCTAAAGCAATATAAAGAAACTGGACGAATTCTTTTGTGCTGTTCCTTGTAGCCCCTTCTGCAATATTTGACGGAATGGATACGGCTGCCCTTTTTATCTGATCCGTTAAAGCATAACGTTCGTCTTTGGGAAAATTTTTTGTGGTTTCGTATATGTTCAAGACCAATGAAATTCCCTTTTTCCAAACCTCCAATTCCTTATAATCCTTCATCTACCCACCATCCACCATCCACCATCCACNNATCCACTATCCACTATCCACTATCTCCCGCCATACATCTTTTCATAATATTCCCGGTAGGTGCCGTCGGTCACGGAGGCGATCCAGTCTTTATGGTCCAGATACCATCCAATCGTTTTTCTCATGCCGTCTGCAAAATTCACCCTCGGAGTCCAGCCCAGTTCGGTACGAATTTTTGTGGCGTCGATGGCATAGCGGCGATCATGTCCGGCGCGGTCCTTGACATAGGTAATGAGCGACCTTCTATCTTTGCCGCCGGGTAACAAGCCGACTTTTTCATCCAGAAGATCACAGATGGTGTGAACGATTTCAATGTTCTGTTTTTCGCTGTTTCCGCCAATGTTGTAAGTTTCGCCAACTTTACCGCGGGCAACAACGGTAAGAATCGCCTCACAGTGATCGACAACATAAAGCCAGTCGCGAACATTTTTGCCGTCGCCGTAAACCGGCAAAGACTTCCCCAGCAGGGCGTTGTTGATAATCAGCGGGATGAGCTTTTCCGGAAACTGGTAGGGACCATAGTTGTTGGAACAGTTGGTGATCAGCGTCGGCAGACCATAGGTATGAAAATACGCGCTGACCAGATGATCGGAGGAGGCTTTGCTGGCGGAATAAGGCGACCGGGGATCATAAGGCGTCGTCTCCTGAAAAGCGCCGGTTTCGCCAAGAGATCCATAAACCTCATCCGTGCTGACATGCAGAAATCGACAGCCGTTGCCTGACGGGTTGCCGGAAGGATCTTTCAGCCATGCCTCACGCGCCGCTTCCAGAAGGTTGAAGGTTCCCATAATATTGGTCTGAACAAATTCGGCCGGTCCCGTAATACTCCGATCCACGTGAGACTCGGCGGCAAAATGGACAACCGTGTCTATTTGCTCTTGGGCAAAGACCTGTCTGACCAAAGCGGCATCGCCAATATCCCCCTTCACAAAGCGATACAGCGGATTTTTTTCAATGTCCGTCAAATTGCCGGGATTACCGGCATAAGTCAGTTTATCCAGATTAACGATTCGATAATCTGGATAGTTTTCCAGCGCGTGGCGGATAAAATTGGATCCAATAAAACCGCATCCGCCGGTTACAAGTATTTTTTTCATTATTTCTCAAACCCTCTTTATGAAATATCTGTATTCCGGCCTTCGAGACCATATTGCAATGTCATTGCAAAGGAGCGAATCGACTGAAGTAATATCGTAAGCAGCTAAACATATGAGATTACCACGCCGCCTGAGAGGCGGCTCGTCATGACGAAATTGTATTGCGACACAGTCTCTTCGCCGGAATGACAGCCTGTGAAGACAAACAAAATACAAAGTGGATAATAATTTTACCATCGCCTATCGCCTATCGCCTTTTATCTATCCACCATCCACTACTCACAGAACGCTTTCATTTTCCTGCGGCGTGAACTCCGGCACAATTTCCTTGAGCTTTGCTTTGATACTTACCGCATCATGACCATGCGCCATCCTCACCAGTTCATCGATTTCGCGATAAAGACTTTCTTTAGCATCCCGAGGGCTGACCGCGCCATTAAAAAGAGTGCCGGAACGCAAAACCATGACTTTTTTATGCCCGGTAGGCAGAATGTCTTCCCCCTCCGTAATCAGCTCTTCATATAATTTTTCACCTTCGCGCAAACCGGTAAAAACAATTTTAATATCCACATCCGGCTCTTTCCCTGAAAGGCGAATCAAATCCCGCGCCATATCGACAATTTTTACGGGGGTTCCCATTCTCAAAATAAAGACCTCGCCGCCCTCCCCCATCGTGCCGGCCTGCAGGATCATCTGCGACGCTTCGGGGATGGTCATGAAAAAACGGTTTACCTCCGGATGCGTAACAGTGACCGGTCCGCCCTGCTCGATCTGACGGCGGAAAAAGGGGATGACGGACCCGGACGAACCCACAACATTGCCAAACCTCACCGCCATGAATTTTGTTCCGTTACCCTGCTGGCATTGCATAATCAATTCCGTCACCCGCTTGCTGGCGCCCATGACGTTGGTCGGACGAACGGCTTTATCGGTCGAAACCAGAACAAATCGCTCCACGCCATGCCTGACGGCCATCTCCATAGTCACACGACTGCCGATAATATTGTTGAAAACGGCCTGCCAGGGATTTTTTTCCATCATGGGCACATGCTTATAAGCCGCCGC
>DFZJ01000122.1 GCA_002382045.1 Syntrophaceae bacterium UBA4059 | reverse complement strand
TACATGCGCATTGATGACCTATCCCTTGCCCTCTGCAATTATATCGAATCCCAGGGCAAGCATCTGGCCGTCCCCATTCCCAGTTATGCCCCGATGGTCTTTCATCAGTTTGAACCCTGGGGCATCCTGTCGCTGAAACACGCCGCGGTCAATGCCGGCCTGGGCAGCTTCGGACGAAGCGGTCAGACGTATCATCCGCAATACGGAGCGCTTTTGCGGCTGGGCGCCGTGGTAACAAACGCGGTGATAGAAGCAGACCCCCTGCTTCCCCCCGATCCCTGTCCACCCAACTGTACAGCCTGCGCCAAGGTTTGTCCGGCCAAAGCTTTTGATGCGGACGGCAAATTCAACAAAATGACCTGCCTGGGTCACACCATTAAACATGCCATCTATCCGCTCGCGCTCAACAGTGAAGCGGGTTTGAAGAACATTGAGCGGGTAATTAATACGGCGGGGCATAATTACTGGATTGGCTGCGATGAATGTCTGAAGGTTTGTCCATTAAACAAACGTTGATGAGAACAAAGGGCTGCAACTTCTTGTTCTGTATATATATGCAGCACCACTAAAGCAGTTTCCCGCATTCCTTGCACTTACCATCCGGACCGATCACGCCGATGCAGGCGCCGTCGCCGCATAACACTCTTTTATCCCAATCGTCATCTGATTCCACGATTTCTTCCGAAATCGGTTTTGGCTCTTCTTTAACTTCAGGATGAACGGTTTCTGCGCCGTGGCCATCCGGGAGAACACCTTCGTAAGGTTTGTCACATTCCCTGCATTTGCCATTCGGACCAATCGTGCCGATACAGGATTCATCACTGCACAGGACTCGCGCATCCCAATCTATATTCTCATCAAAGATGATTTCCGTCATGCCGTTCTCCGGTGTTTTTATTGATGCTGCCTCTTATGACGACTTCACAAAAAAGTCAAATCGAACTGACATAGGTCGAAAACAAGGGGTTGCAACCCCTTGTTCTTTGTTTCGAATATCACCCCTTAATGCAAGCGATCGCCCGGAGCCTGGCCACCTTTTTCGCAATCCCCGCATCGTGAACCACTTGAACCACGTCATTGAGGTTTTTATACGCCTCGGGCATTTCTTCGCTGAGCGTTCCCTTACTGCCGGCCATCACCAAAATACCCTGATCGGCAAGTTCCCGGCTGATGGAGCGGCCCTGGCTGGTCTTTGTCGCCTGAGTTCGGCTCATCACCCGGCCTGCTCCGTGGCAGGCGCTGCCGAATGTCTCGGTCATCGCTCTTTCCTGGCCGGCCAGAACATAAGAGCCGGCTCCCATATCTCCCGGAATCAATACCGGCTGTCCCACACTTCGATACTGGCTGGGGACGGCCTCATGGCCGGCGGGATAAGCCCGCGTTGCGCCTTTGCGGTGAACACAAAGTTTTTTCTCTACACCCCCAACATTAAACGATTCAATTTTGACAATGTTATGACAGACGTCATAAACCAGACGCATCCCCAGCTCACGCGGCGCGAGTCTCAGTGATTTTTCAAATACCTCTTGCGTTAGATGCATCAGAATCTGCCGGTTGGCCCACGCATAATTGGCGCCGCAGGCCATGGCGGCCAGATAATTGCGGCCCCGCTGCGCTGCCAGATACGTGCAGGCCAGCTGCCGGTCCGGAAGTGCAATGCCCGTTTCATGCTGGTGTTTGACCATCAACGCCAGATAATCGTCGCAAATCTGATAGCCCAGGCCGCGCGACCCGGTATGGATCATGACAACGATTTGCCCTTTGCGCAGGCCAAACGCCTGCGCCGCCGCTTCATCAAATATCTCCTGCACCACTTCGATTTCCAGAAAGTGATTGCCGGAACCGAGTGTGCCCAGCTGATGTTTACCACGCTCCATCGCTCGCGCCGATACCTGCTCCGGGTCCGCTCCGGAAATAAAGCCCCCGTCTTCGGTTGTTTCCATATCCTGGAGCGAACCGAAGCCGTTCTTAACCGCCCATCTCGCGCCTTCTTCGAGGACATTTTTTTGATCCTTGCCGGAGAGTTTGAGATAACCTGTAGTGCCAACACCGGACGGTATACGCTGATACAAAGCCGTCGTTAAATCCTTCAGTTTATCTTTGATATCGTGAAGGGTAAGCTCCGTGGCCATCAGGCGGCAACCGCAATTAATGTCGTAGCCCACACCGCCCGGTGACACCACACCGTTATCCATATCAAAAGCCGCCACGCCGCCGATGGGAAAACCATAGCCCCAGTGGATATCCGGCATGGCCAGCGAAAAATTAACAATGCCCGGCAAGTGCGCCACGTTGGCTACCTGTTTGGCACTTTCATCGTTTTTTAGCAGATCATATATTTTTTCGTTGGCATAAATAATCCCCGGCACACGCATCTGGCCTGTCTGAGGCAGCAGCCACCGATTATCATCCATTTTTTCCAGTTTAATCTCAGACATCAAAAATCACCCTCGCCTTCCAGCCCTTCTTAATTCTTTCCACGCTCAACCCATGATACGTAACGGCTTTTAACTCCGTTTTGATCAAATGCCTCTTGGGGTCATACGGCTCAACGGTCAATTGGACAACGAGTCTTTTCATGCTGCAATCCGCGATCATGCCCTGATTAACCACAAAGCCCAAACCATTGAACAGATAAAGAAGTTCCCTTAAAAAGTTTACGAGCAGGTCTTCCACATCCGCCCCGTGCACAGTCCTTATTTTTACGCGCTTCCCGGTTTTTCGACTTGCCTTGCCCTTATTGTCGGTGTCCTGAATCAGGATATCAAACAAAGCGAAAGCGGCGTTGGCAAAGAGTTCTTTTTTCGTCCGCCCGGTGATTTCCATGCCCAGATCTGCGGTATGATCGATCAGTTTGTATAACGTCATGATGGAATTATAGCTGAATGTTACCAGATGAACAAGGGAGGAAAGTCAGAAGCCGCTATAGGACAGCCATAACGGGGTGCTTGACAATGTGTATCTTATAACATACAATAGCCGCCATGATAGAAATCCTGCAGACGGAACATTACCGGAAGTGGTTTGATAAATTAAAAGACCGTAATGCCCGAGTTCGGATTGATATTCGTATTCGAAGGTTGTCGCTTGGCAATCCCGGTGATGTAAAGTCAGTGGGTGAAGGGGTCTCGGAGTTAAGGATAGATTATGGCCCCGGTTATCGAGTTTATTTTGCTAAAAAGGGAGTCCGCTTGATTATACTGCTTGCGGGCGGAGACAAAACAACTCAAGCGGGTGACATTGAAAAAGCAAAACAACTTGTTTGCGAAATTGAGGCATAAAAAAATGAAAAAAGAAAAAACAAGCGCCTGGGATGCCGCTGATCATTTAAAAACAGAAGCCGATATGGAAGCTTACCTGGAAGTAGCTTTGGAAGAAAACGATCCCGGATTGATCGCCGCCGCGCTTGGTGATATTGCCAGAGCCAAAGGCATGACTCTGATTGCTAAAAAAACCGGTCTTGGCCGGGAAAGCCTTTACAAAGCTTTATCCGCTCAGGGCAATCCTGAGCTTTCCACCGTGCTGAAAGTGGTCAAAGCGCTGGGGCTGCAGCTGCAAGTTCGATCCGGAAAAACACGAAAAGCGGCATAGCAGGGTAAAACAAATATTTCTCCGTCAATTAATGGAACCGTTTTCCCGTTAAATTCCTGATATGTTAATAAGTTAACAGCGTCCCTCTGTTTCCATAGCTGAATGTTACAAGATGAACAAGTAAGGAAAGCCGGTGTTACCACCCGGACTATTGCAAGGACTGGCGACCAGGGGTGTAACGAAAATCTGGGCCGGAGCAGCCTTTGAGGATCCAACAGATTAGCAGCTTGTTGAGCAATTAATAAATAGAATCGTTTTCCGCTTAAATTCCGGATAAGTTAATAAGTTAACAGCGTCCCTCTGTTTCCCCTCTGTTTCCCTTTGATTTGTAATGTCCCAGGATTCG
>DFZJ01000198.1:1543-5474 GCA_002382045.1 Syntrophaceae bacterium UBA4059 | reverse complement strand
TGTCCAAAAGGTCTTAAATCAACTCAGAGAAGGAGGCTTGCCCAAACAGACAACTAAGGAAACGCTGGCGGCACTCAATAAGTTGGGCATGGAACTGGCTAATCCTTTCAAAGTCCTGGCTACGCTCCAAATGCACATACCGGAACGGCTTCTGGAAGCGCATTACGCGGAGCAAAATCCGCAAGTAACCGGCAAGCGCGAAGTCATTTTATCAATGTATCTCACCGGGGCTGAACCATGAAGAATGCGAACAACGGAATACATTGTGTTCATGAACAACCTGAGAGAGAAGCTCGAATATAAAAAAGGGTAAAAAAAAGAGGCATTGCCGCGGGACGGAACCCTTTGGATAGCCTCATATCGCGATTGTGAAGTTATAGCAATCAATGTCAGGTCAAAAATCAAGGACTTTCTAGCAGAGGATAATGGATCAACAACAGGCAAGAGATTTAGTCAAGGATACATTGGGACGGTCTTTCGAGAGGTTGGCCTTCATACGGTTGACCAGGGAACTGTTCAATCAATTCGATGAGACAAAAGCTTTTCATGCGCGCGGCTATGTGCCGGAGTCCTATAAGCCATACGTCAAGACCTACGAACGTATTGCCACCTATACAGACCCCGATGACAAGAAAATTGATATCCTGATCGTTTACCTTCAAAAGGAAACCTCTCTGGACCGGGCGCGCACAAGCCAGCGCAACTTTATCGCCCACTATCTCAAAGACCGCGATCAAAAGGACGCCGGGCTGGTTGCCTTTGTTTCGCCCGATCCCGCGGACTGGCGTTTCTCGATGGTCAGGATGGATTACCGGCTTGATGAAAAAGGGAAAATAAAGGAAGAACTAACGCCCGCCCGCCGCTGGTCGTTTCTGGTCGGCGAGCATGAAACCAGCCACACCGTCCAGAGCCGCCTGGCCCCGCTGATTGCCAATGATACGCATAATCCTACGCTGGCTCACATGGAAGAAGCCTTCAACATCGAAAAAGTCACCAAAGAATTTTTTGAGAAGTATCGGGCGCTATTCCACTGGACCAAGGATGAACTCGACGCCGTTGTAGCAAAAGATGAAAAAATTAAAGCAGACTTCACGGCAAAAAGCATCAATACGGTTGACTTTGCCAAGAAATTATTGGGTCAGATTGTCTTTCTCTACTTCCTGCAAAAAAAAGGCTGGTTCGGTGTTGACAGGAATGCAACTTGGGGCACGGGTTCCAAACAGTTTTTGCGGGAGCTCTTCCAGAAAAAACACGGCGGCTATCATAATTTCTTCAACGATATCCTGGAGCCGCTGTTTTATGAAGCACTGCGTATTGACCGGAGCCATGAAGACCATTATTACAGCAGCTTCAACTGCAAGATCCCTTTCTTGAACGGCGGACTGTTTGACCCCATGCACAACTATGATTGGGTGCGCACGGATATTTTAATTGCCAACGAGCTTTTTTCCAACACGCAAAAAACAAAAGAAGGCGACACCGGCAGCGGCATTCTCGATGTCTTTGACCGTTATAACTTTACCGTCAAAGAAGACGAGCCGCTGGAAAAAGAAGTGGCCATCGATCCGGAGATGTTGGGCAAGGTATTTGAGAATTTACTGGAGGTTAAAGACCGTAAATCGAAAGGCACTTACTACACGCCTCGTGAAATCGTCCATTACATCCTAATTTCCCGAAGAAANNAATTTTGGCGGGAAATTAGGTTACATGTGCAGGCAAAGCCTGATTAACTATCTTCTGCATGAGTTCAACGGCGGAACCATCACGTATGAGAAGCCCGGCGTCATACAGACGGATTTGCTGGGCAATTTTGATAAAAAAGGCCAGCTTGATTTGACCATCGAGCATCCGGAAACAACCGCTATTGCGGAAAAAGATATTGAAACCTTCATCCATTCCGGCGAGCGGATTACGGAAAATGAAGCTCGCGTGCTCAAGGAAGGCAGGGAAACAAGCCGCTATTATCATCAGTTGCCGGAAAGCATCCGAAAAAACGCTAAAGAAATAGACGAAAAGTTGTCTTCCATAAAAGTCTGCGATCCGGCCATCGGCAGCGGTGCGTTTCCCGTTGGCATGATGAGTGAAATTGTCCGGGCGCGTGGCGTATTAAACACCTTCATCCAGGATGATGCCCGGTCGGCCTATCATTTTAAACGGCAATGTATTGAGAAAAGTCTCTATGGCGTGGATATCGACGCAGGCGCTGTTGAAATCGCCAAGCTCAGGCTCTGGCTTTCACTGGTTGTGGATGAAGACGACATCAAACAGATCAAGCCCCTGCCCAACCTGGATTATAAAATTGTTTGTGGAAACTCTTTATTAGGTCTGCCCGCGCAATATGTGCTTCCCGATGATGAAATCCGCATACAGCTTGAAGAAAAGAAAAAGCAGTATTTCGGAACAACCATCCCATCGGAAAAAAATAAAATTCGCGTGGAGATTGACGGTTTATTTTCAAGCATGATGGACAATATTAAAAAGTATGATACCCAAGTGACCAACGTCACGTTTGATTTTCACACCCATTTTTCAGAAGTGTTTCATGAAAAAAACGGTTTTGATGTAGTCCTTGCCAATCCGCCCTATGTGCGTCAAGAATCGATTAAAGCCTTGAAGCCTGATCTGGCTAAAACCTTTGCCGGCTTTTATTGCGGCACCGCCGATCTTTATACCTACTTTTATAAGCGCGGGATTGACCTGCTCAATCGTGGTGGACACTTGTGTTATATTGCGCCCAACAAATTCATGCGCGCCTCTTATGGCAAAAACACCCGCCAATTGCTGGCGAAAGAAGTTACACCACGCCAAATCATTGATTTCGGCGATCTATCTATCTTTGATGCAACAACGTACCCGTCCATCATCATCGTTCAAAAAAAAATATTCCCCCACACCCTGATGGGGGAGGGACAGATTGGTGGTGAAGTTCTTGCTGCTACGTTTACCGATATATCCCAGATTGAAAACCCCGAGCAGACCTTGCAAAAAATAGGATTTAAGCTTTCTTGCGACGCACTAAAAGACGAAGGCTGGACATTGGAACGGCCGGAAATACTGGCGCTGATGGACAAGCTGCGCAAAGCCGGAAAACCGCTGGGTGAGTACGTACAGGGCCGATTTTATCGTGGCATATTAACCGGCCTCAACGAGGCCTTTGTCATTGACGAGGATACCAGGAAGAAGCTGATTGCCGAAGATCCTAAAAGCACCGAGCTGATCAAGCCCTGGCTGCGGGGCCGGGATATTAAGAAGTGGAAAGCCGAGTGGGCGGGTTTGTATCTCATCACAATTCCGAGCAGTGCGAATAAAGAATGGCCCTGGTCAAAGGAGAACACCGAAGCCAAAGGCCGTAAGATTTTCGCGAAAACCTACCCAGCTATATATCGGCATTTATCGGCGCATGAAGATAAACTGCAGAAAAGAGACGATCAAGGCCAGTTCTGGTGGGAGTTGCGATCATGCATCTATTATGAGGAATTTGAAAAACCGAAGATAATATATCCTGATATCGCACAGGCTTCTGAATTTACCTACGATACCGGCAGATTTTTTCTTGGAAACACTGCATATGTTATTCCAACAAATGAAACATGGCTATTGGGACTTTTAAATAGCAAGCTAATCTGGTGGTTTTATTTAAGCCTCAGTTCAATGATTCGCGGCGGTTTTGTGCGGTTTATAGCCCAATACATGGAACAGATCCCCATTATTGCTGTGATAGCCGATCAACAAGCCCCAATCATCAAGCGTGTCCAGAAAATCATCGCCCACCCTGACAGTTCTGATGTCCCCAAACTCGAAACCGAAATCGATCAGATGGTCTATAAACTCTATGGCCTCACAGAATCAGAAATCAAAATAGTGGAAGATAAAAAGAAATAAGGGTACCTGCTATGCCCAAACGAAATTTACATAAGAAACCGTTTGATGA
>DFZJ01000198.1:0-1450 GCA_002382045.1 Syntrophaceae bacterium UBA4059 | reverse complement strand
TGTATTTCAATGAGTGTGCCGCAGATAAATATATAAAATTATTAGAATGCCTTAACTTACAGAAACAGCATTTACCCGATGTAGGATTTACTACGAAACAGAGTGATTTTCACGACGCTTTCAAGCAATGGAAGCCTCTGATGCAGGGTAAAGTGGCAAACCTTCTGTTTCTTGATCAGAACGGTGTGGACCAAATCACAAAATCCATTTTTCAAAGTATTATTAAAATTCCAAGGACAGATTTTATCTTTTTTATTTCATCAGCGATTGGTTAACAGATTTAAAGAGAGTCCGGATATATGTGGCCACTTGCCCATAAAAAAGGAAGATTTTGATTCAATGAACGGCCAAAATGTTCATCGGATCTTGGCGAATGCTTATCCTCGCTGGATACCGGATGGCGCACAATATTTTTTGGGGTCGTTCTCTATTAAAAAGAGTGCAAATGTCTATGGTCTTGTTTTCGGTTCCGGTCATCCCCGTGGAATCGATAAATTTTTGCAGGTTGCATGGAAACACGGTGGAGATGCAAATTTTGATATAGATAATGATGGCATTGATCCGGCGCAACCGTCATTATTCTCGGAATATGACAAACCGACTAAGATTTCGGAATTTGAAAAAGCGGTGGAACAAGAAATATTTAACGGTCATTTGAAAACAAATAAAGATTTATACCTTTTTGCAGTACGAAATGGTATGCTTTCATTACATGCACGTGATGCTTTGACCTTGTTGTTCAAAAATGGGAAATTGCCCAAGCAAAAACTCCCTGTCTCATACGATGCATGGAAAAAGATGGACACAAAAATTATCCAACTTTTTTCAGGAGAGAAAAAATGAATGTCGTCTATGAGCCAAAAGGACGCGCAAGGGAATACTCCGATTTGGCGTGCAATCTATACCTTGGTTGTACGCATGGTTGTCGTTACTGCTATGCGCCTGCCTGCATGCGTACAACAGGTGAAAAGTGGCACGCTGATGCCAAACCACGCCAAAAAATCATTGAACTTTTTGAAAAAGATGCTTGGAAATTACGCGGCGATCCAAGACGCATTCTGTTTTGCTTTCTGAGTGACCCCTATCAGCCGCTCGAACGTGATGAGCGTCTAACCAGACAAGCGCTGGGATTTGTTTATAAACATCATTTAAAAAGTCAAATACTAACAAAAGGTTGTGCTGACCTTATTCAGGATGACATGGAGCTTATGAAAAAGGCAGACACGCATCTTGGCATAACGCTCAGTTTTATTGATGATGAGAAAAGGCGGGAATGGGAGCCTAACGCATCCACGGTGAATGATCGTCTGGAAGTTCTCAAACGCGCACATAAGGCTGGAATTTATACATGGGTCAGCCTTGAACCGGTTATTGATCCAAAGCAGGCGCTTAATCTGATACGTAAAGCCCATAAATATGTTCAATTCTGGAAAGTGGGTAAATTGAACCA
>DFZJ01000085.1 GCA_002382045.1 Syntrophaceae bacterium UBA4059 | reverse complement strand
ACGAGATGGAAAACATCCACAGCATCTTTGTGGTCGATGAAGAAGGCAAACTGGTCGGCACGGTTCCCCTGCAAAGGCTCATCACCACGAAACGGTTTACACCCATCGTGGATGTCATCGACCAGGATATTCCCAGTGTCAACGCGGAAATGGACCAGGAAGAGGTGGGGCGTCTGTTCAAAAAATATGATCTCGTCTCCGTCGGCGTTGTGGACAACGAACAGCATCTGCTGGGGCAAATCACGGTTGACGACGTGATGGACACCGTACAGGAAGAAACGTCTGAAGATATGTATCGCATAGCCGGTCTGGGTCACAACGACAGCATCTTCAACAAAACCCTCGACTCTGTAAAAAAACGCCTTCCCTGGCTATACCTCAATCTCGTGACGGCGCTGACATCCGTGCTGGTCATCGGTTTTTTCGAGGACACTATCAAACTCATGGTGGCGCTGGTCTTTTTTATGCCCGTTATCGCCGGTCTGGGGGGCAATGCGGGAGGCCAGACCCTGGCGCTGATCATTCGCGGCATTGCGCTGGGAGAAATCAATTTTGAAAACGCCAAACGGGTTCTATACAGGCAAATTGCCGTGGGAATGACCAATGGCATTGCCGTGGGCATCGTTATTGCCATCATCGCCTATTTCTGGAAAGGCATCCCCGTTCTGGGTTTTGTCATTGGTCTGGCCATGATCATCAGCGTGTTCATGGGCACGATGGTCGGCGTCCTGATTCCACTGGCCCTCAAGCGACTTGATCTTGATCCCGCTTTGGGCTCCAATATTTTACTGACAGCCTTTACCGACGCTTTCGGATTTCTTTCCTATCTGACACTGGCAACCATTTTTCTCAAAATGCTGACGTAATATTCTAATAACAGGGAGGCAGAAAATAATAAACCATGAGATGGACGGGTAAAAAAGTTGGTCTTGCCCTGGGCGGCGGCGGTGTCCGCGGCCTGGCGCATATCGGCGTTCTAAATGTTTTGGAGCAGGAAGGGATTGCCATCGACCTGATTGCGGGAACCAGCGCCGGTGCGCTCATCGGCGGCGCTTATGCGGCCGGGATGACCACCCGGGAAATCACGGCAAAAGTGGATGCCTACCTGAAGAGCGCCGAATTTGAAGAGTCAGCCATCAAATCCATCGGCCTGTCATTTTCACCAGGACCGAAAAGTTTTTTTCAACGAGCGCAAATCTTCGCCAAAAATCAATATTATCTGGTGCGCGCTTTATTCCGCCCATCCATTCTTCCCGCTGAAGATTTCCAGGCACTCATCCATTATCTGCTGCCTGATATCGATATTCGCGACACGCGCATTCCTTTTCGAGCCGTGTCCACAGACCTGATTACCGGTCAAAAGGTTGTTTTAGCCGAAGGCCCGCTTCGTCAAGCGGTTCTAGCCAGCAGTTCGGTTCCCGGCGCCGTTGAACCCACCCGCTTGGGCGAGTGGCTTCTGGCTGACGGCGGCGTGACCAGCCTTGTCCCCGTTCATGCGGCACGCGATGCCGGCGCGGACGTCGTCATCGCCGTCATGGTGGACCGGGATCTGCCGGCCGACACCGGCATCGAAACAGCCAAAGACGTGATATACAGGGCAGGTGAAATAACCGCCAACACCCTGGAAGCCGCCGAACTTCAAGACGCGGATGTCATCATCCGCCCCGCCGTCGGCGATCTTCACTGGACGGACTTCAGCCGGTCAAAGGACATGATTGCCCTGGGTGAGGACGCAACCCGTAGCGCGTTGGGGAAAATTAACGATTCCCTGCCCCTGTCCCGGCGTTTTTCACGCTTTACCCGGCGTCTATTGAAGAAATTTGATTAACACAATCCCCTAATGTTGTCAGGTGTCAGGTGGGACATCCTTAAGAAATTAAGTTGTTATCTTCGTACTTTCACAATCTTTTCTTGGCAATCGACTGAAGCTATGAACACCGTGAGATACTTAGTTATTTAAGAGTGTCCCCCTTGCCCGCCACAAAATGCCAAGTAGCAAAAGTCGATTTTATTGGATTATAAGGCATTTTTTTCTTTGAATTCTTCACAAGAAAGAGTAATAGTTCCTCCGAAAAGTGGGAAAAAATAAGCTGGTATATTAATCGTACGGGCGCGCGTGCAGCGCGGCCGTACGGCACATCAAGAAAACATGATTAAGCGAAAGAAATTAAAAAGAAGGAACAAAAAAAATTATCTGCTCGAAGCATGCTATATGCGGAGGTGCAATATGAGACATATTTTTTCAATTATGATTGCCGCTCTTTTTTTGTTTTATCCCTCACATGGTTTCACACAGGTTAAGGAGATTGTTTCAGAAGGGACATACAATATGGGCGATGCAGAAACCCCCGCTATTGCAGAGAGCAGGGCATTGCTTAATGCAAAGAGGATTGCCCTTGAACAGGCAGGGACTTATGTGGAGAGTTATACGAAGGTGGAAAATTTTCAATTAAACAAAGATGAAATACAGGTTCTGTCATCGGGAATTATAGAAATTGAGATACTTGATAAGAAAAGGACTATTATTGATGATGGTTTTCGCTTCTGGGTAAAGATAAAGGCAAGGATTAACCCTGACAGAATTCAAGAAATGGCTAAGAAGGTTAAGGAGAAATCTGTTATTGAAGATTACAAAAAGATTCAGGAAGCTTATGACAAGAGCCGGAGAGAGGTTGAGGAATTAAAGAAACAATTAGCACAGACAAAGAATAAAAATGAGAATAAAAAGATAGAGGCAAAGATTTCTGATAATGAGATGCTGTTTCAGGCAAATGAGTGGTTTGAGAAAGGTCAGCAACATCTTTATAAAAATGAATTAGATAAGGCAATAAAGGCATATACAAGCGCAATCGCCATAAATCCAGACAATGCCAATGCTTACCATGCTCGTGCAACTTGCTATCGTTTCAAAAAACAATTTGACAGGGCTATTGAAGATTACAATAAGGCAATCGCCATAAATCCAAATAATGCCGGTTTTTACCGCGGTCGTGGAGTTTTCTATCATGACAAGTTGCTAGAGGAGGTCGCTAAGGCAATCGCCGTAAATCCGAATCTTAATAAAGATGCCTACTTCAAAAGCGTAATTGCCGGAGCTCGCAAAGGTATGGGCAGTATGGCCAAAGCTATTTCTGATTATGAGAAGGCATGTGATATGGGGGATGAAGATGCGTGCGGGGATTTCAGAGAATTGCAGGGGCTTCTACAAAACTGATATGAGACCAAGCGGGACGTGAGACCACCAAGCGTGACGCCCTTAAGAAATTAAGTTGCTGTCCGATGCGCGAGAACAGCGGAGATGAACGCTGTTCACTTATGAACTTCCTCACTGAAAAGCAAGGAAAAGCATCATAACATTGACATGGTCACGCTGCGTATAAAATTTCACCTTGCTTGGCATAATCATATAGCGGTGATGTTTGGTTGTCCCACTCTTCCGGCGTAAAGCCGACAACCTCAATCGGGGCAAAAACGTCGTAAATGGCTTCGGACAGTATATCAATCCTTGACCAGTAATCATGGTTCCGGAAGTCTTCTGAAATAAGGATCAGCTCGATGCAGCTGCCTTCCCGATAGTCGCTGCTTTGTGCATTTCTCTTTTGATTTTATTGGAATATTAGTGTAAGCAAATCCTTAACACAGGTATTGCTTGAAGGGATCGGAATGAAAAAACGGAAGCTGCTGGAAAAAATACTTGCAGGTTCAAAAAATATTCGATTTGCTGAAGCAATTGCGTTAGCAGAAGCGTTTGGTTTCCGGCTTGATCGTATAAACGGGAGTCACCACATTTTCGTTCATAAGAACATTCCGGCGCTGCTCAATCTTCAGGATGTTAACGGTAAGGTCAAGCCTTATCAATTAAAACAACTTTTGAATCTGATTGAGCAGTATAACCTTAAGATGGAGGGTTAATCATGAAAGATTATCATATCAATATTTTTTTCAGTGCCGACGACGAAGGCTATATTGCCGACATACCTGATTTGAGGCACTGCTCTGCGTTTGGCAAAACACCTAATGAGGCTCTTATAGAGGTATTGAAAGCAAAAAAAGGCTGGCTCGATTCAGCACGCGCGAATAAAAAGCCCATTCCAAAGCCGCATTATCGTCCGGTAATTTATCAAGTAGCGTAAATTCCGGAAAAAAGTAAGATCCAGGCCATCCTGTGACTGCGTCCTATTCTTCCTCTTGTCCCAGCGCTTTTTGATATTCTTTGATCAATGCTTTTTTGGAAATGCCGACTTCAATGATGTCCCATGGAAGAAACTCTTCCAGATCTTTTTGCCGGTAGACGTAGAAGTCGGTGTTGATGTTGATGGCTTTGAGCGCTTTCATCCAGTTGCCGTTTAATTGATGCGCCTTCAGCAGAATGTCACCCACCCGCCGATCGCCCAGTGACAGGAGCGCCTGCACATAGTTCCACTTCGGCACGTCGGCAATGACGTGGATCTGCTTGTCCTGACGAAACGCATGGACGATTTTTTTAATTTTTGTTCCGACGCCCTGAACATCGGCCAACGGGCGCCATTGGAGCGGTGTGCGGGGTTTGGGAATGAACTGATTGATGCTGAGCGTAATCCGCCGGAATTTTCGCTTCCCCCCGG
>DFZJ01000182.1:14251-14710 GCA_002382045.1 Syntrophaceae bacterium UBA4059 | reverse complement strand
AAGATGCGCAGTTTCCAACACCAATTACAGCGATACGAATCTTTTTCACTTCGTGTATTAACCTCTCTTTTCTTCACAGGCGTCTTTGTCCGGAATCATTTCAGCCGGACAGGGTATTCATATGTCCATGTGCTTGATCTTCTGCTTTGCAGACAACACATTATAGCAGTTATCCAGCACACATTTCAGGCTGTTAGTCAATATATACCGCAGGGGAAACAGCTTCCAGAAAGCATTGATAAAGATCATTTTCGGGTCGAAAACTTTTCGCAAAGTCAGGGATTTCAAACAGCGGAATAATTCCTGCTCACTTAAGTGGCGTGTGCGGATATTACAGGTAAAACCGTCATAGCGGCTGAAATCATTATTGGTAATCAAATCTTCCGCTTTCAATTCCTCGCGGACACGCGTCCGCGGGTATGGGGTCAGGAACTGGGCGTAAATGGAATCCGGCTGCAG
>DFZJ01000182.1:11428-14145 GCA_002382045.1 Syntrophaceae bacterium UBA4059 | reverse complement strand
GACCAGATCGGGATTATCCGCAAGACCGACTGCCGTTACCTGAGTCAGGTAAATCATATCATTCAGGCCATTGGCGATGATGGCATCACAAATGTCATGAAAGTGACCTATATCGTAAGTGATGTTGTCATCGGAGAAAAAAACGGCCTCCGTACCCTGGGCGCGAATATTTTGCAGATCGGCAATGACTCTTTCGACGGGAAACTGGCGAAATACCGAGCCATACATGTGCATAATAGAACAGAACTTGCAATGAAAAGGGCAGCCCCGGGAGGTTTCGGCGACATCCAATGACCAGGTACCGAAAAAGAAGTTTTGTGACGGACGCGCCGTCCGCAACGGAAGATTAATCTTTGTCAGATCCAGAAGGGGCCTTTCACCATTATGAATCCATTGGTCTCCACGGCGGTAGCTCAGGCCCGGGATGCCGTCGTAAGCACTACTGTTTTTTTCAATTGCGGAAACCAGTTCCCGGAAAGTTTCCTCGCCTTCACCCCGCACGATGTAATCGAGTGTATCCGTCCATTGTCCGGCGCTTTCATCGCGCGCCATCAATGTCGCGTGATAACCTCCGGCAATCATGATAATCTGCTGATCCAGCGACCGGATGTACCGGCTAACACGCAGTAACGTATCAAACTGAAAAGACATGGCGCTTAAGCCCACGATTTGCGGACGGAAGGTTTTTAAAATATCGGCAATCGGCTGACGCAGATGAGGTTTATGAACAACGAGATCAAGAACCCGTACATCGTGACCGGGAAGGTTACCCGCCAGAGAAACAAGCGCCAGATTCGGTTGACGGGTTATGTTGTCAATGTAATCGGCGGTATCCGGCATGGCAATGAGCAGTATTTTCATATTATGCAATTCATCCTTTGCGTCTCATTCAATAAGTAAACGAATATCATATGGAATACTTTAAATACAACCCCAAATAATGCTGATAATGTCCAACACATTGTAAATAATGGCTATTCATGGAAATTACTTTTTTTATGATGTTGTTTTGTGTGTTTGTTGACTTTAAAATTCAGCGAAACAGGCTTTAAATGTCTGCTTTCTTTTAAGTCTCAGCGAAACATTGATAATCCCCCCGATTAAGTGTATTAACCTTCCCATTCAGTCGGGTTAAGCGGACACATTCAGGTTTAATTATGACAGGCAAAACATATTTATTCATCGATGCCGGTATAGAAAAGTTGCATATTCGACATGCGGACGGCAACAGCGGGGAGCCTCATGACCGCATCTATTTGCATCGTGGACAATTGGAACATTTTCTGGATGATGTAAAAAACATCCGGAGGGAAAGCACAGAAAAAACCGGGGGCAGTCCCGAAATCTATTTGACAGGGAAACTATCGGCGCAGGCACGGAGCTTTTTGGGACATGGAAAGCGTCTGCACCCGGAAACTGTTCTCTGGCAGGCGGCCGGTTGTCTTTTGACGAATCCACCGGATCATCTACAACCCGTACAGTCTGCGGCGATCATTGATTTCTCCGCGTCCGGGTTTTGTATTGCGGCAGCACATCAGCAGCAAGGCATCACCCCGCGCTTTCTGGAAAAAAATCCTTCCTGCGGCGCCGGATCGGGAATAAATCTGCAGCGCGTTCTGGAGAAATTGAACATTGCCGCCGACGATGTGGATTCCATCCTTCGGGACTACCTGGGGAACGAAGGACAAACGTTACGGAACGACTTGCCGATCCGGATGGAACGCTGCGGAGTATTCAGCGTTTCGGCAACTGTTTCCGACAAGAATCAGGGAATTCCCATTGAGCATGCTCTGGCCGTAACCATGAAATCGGAGGCCGCCAAAGCAGCGTCGCGCGTACCACCGGATATCAGCCGCGTCTATCTGACCGGCGGAATATTCCGCTGGCAATTTATGCGGAATTGCGTGGCCGACATTCTCAGCGCGCAGGGCATTAACGATATTGTTTACGATGAAAAACAGTCGCTCATCTTCCTGGGAATGGAGGCCTTAAAAGAAAAGCAGGGCAATGGTACATCCGGCATATCCGTCGGATTGCCGCACGGAAAAGCGGCACAGATATCCCTGCCTTCCTTCGGAGAACTGAAATTAAAGCTGAGCAACTCGGGAAGATATGTCAACCGGCAAAAAGAAAACGAAGAAATACCCGCTGCCGCCCTTTTAGCGGGTCAACCGGTGAACATCACTCTGGACATCGGCTCCAGCATGGCGAAGATGATCATTGCCGATGCCGGAAACGGCGAAACGCTTTGGCGCAAGGCTATTGCCAACAAGGGCGATGCCCTGCACACCGTTCGCCATTTTCTTTCGACACTCCGGCAATCAGGTTGCGAGGGACTGCCGGTGCAGCACTGGGGGCTTACCGGAAGCGGACGATACCAGATTCAAAGCATCCTCCAGGCGATTTATCCCCATCTGCGGGAGCGCATATTCACCCTGGTGGAAAATGAAGCCCACGTCCTGGGATCCCTGCAAATATTAGAAGAACATATTGCCGATTTGAAACGTCAGGGACATGCCGAAATTAACGACACCTGCGGTGTCCTGGTCGACATCGGCGGTGAAGACACAAAAATATCAATCATTGATTTAAAGCGGAAATCTTTACGGGAAAACGCCATGAACTGCAAATGTTCGGCGGGTACCGGAAGCCTCATGGATATTCTCCGTGATCTGCTGGATATTCCTGACGTCGCCACCGCTTACCGGATGGCATCC
>DFZJ01000182.1:0-11309 GCA_002382045.1 Syntrophaceae bacterium UBA4059 | reverse complement strand
CTCATTGCCGCGGCCCGATGTATGGATTGATTCCACCTCATCCCGGCTACCGCGCTTGTGCGGGCCTGCAAAGCCTGATGCCCGCTCAAAAAGAAATGATCGGGCAAATCTGTAACTGGGAAAGCATTACCGCATGGTCATATGAGCGGAAGTTATTTGCATGTTCAGGATCGGTGTGCGGCAACGATTTAATGCGTTGCACCCGCACCGCCATGTCCTCTCATCAGGAAGCATTACCGATCAAACTGAACATCGGCGGTTGCACATCCGTCAATGACCGGGAAGCGACGCGGCAATCCTCTGCTAACAACGTTCCCGATGCCTACCGGGAAATATGGCAATGGATAACAAGCCTGCATCCTCAAACACAAGATGCCGACAGGCTTGTCATTCCGCGGTGTTATGCCCTGTCACAGCAGGCTTACCTGCTGGCAGTATGCTTTGAACAGTCGGGCATTCCCGTACACATCGATACGGTGTGCGCAGAGGATATACGCCTGGGACAAAAATTTTTCGGTTTGGACACTTGTGCGCCTAACATGGGTGCGGCCGGGCAATTCATTCGTCTGGCTTCGACACCTCACGGATTGATTTTTGTGCCGCAGATTGATTTTCTGCCTGCCGCCGGAACAAGTCTGGGCAGAACCTGCACAACCAATCAGGGTGGAATCTGGGCGGCAATCCAGTTTGCCCGTCTTGCCCATCATCACGCCCGTTTTATGGTTAGACCGGTCAACCTGGGAGAGGGCGACCCGCTGGCTATGACCCGACAGCTTTACCGGTCGTTTCAGGAAGTATTTGTCGTTTATGGCGTTCATATCAGTTTGTCTCAATTTCGCGAAATCTGGCGGGCAAGCCTGGATGCTCAGGAAAAAATGGACGAAAGAATGGCGGACCTTACGGCAGGGTATCTGGAGCAAGCCGCTTCGGGTGATATTCCCGTCACGGTTGTCTGCGGCCGCGAATACGTGCTCAACCCCGGCATCTATGACCAGCACATCAGTAAACTTCTGAGGGACAAGGGTATCATGCCCATACCCTCCTATGCCCTGGACACGGCACTTGATCCGGAGTTTGCCCATATTTACTGGAAAAATACTCATGAAGTCTTGAGCAAAGTTAAAGCCATTGCCGAAGGAAGACTTTCTGCAATCATTCGCCATCCACGCCTGCAGGCCGCCGTTTGCCGCCTCGAAAATACAACTTCCGGGCGGAAGTTGAGTTACGCTCTGGTGACGACTTTCCGGTGCGGTCCCGACAGTGTTACCGCTCCGCTGTTACAGGAAGTGGCCAAATCCGTGCCTTCCCTCTGGATCCAATCGGATGGAACGATTGCCGAGCTGGCCCACCTGGAAAACAGGATCAGCACGCATTTGCGTCGAATTCAACAAAAGCCCGAAGCGGACGGCGGCCATCCGCAAAGTTTGCAGATGGAGATTCTGAATCAATTTAATCTGGATGCATTAAACGACAAAACCGATGTCGTTTATTTCCCCACTTTAAGCGACAACCGCATCATGACAGCGTTTGTTCGGGCCATGGGGCTTGTGGCCATTGACAACTATACGGAAGAAGATTTCGATCTCGAACAAAAAGGTCGCCTGGGCCGCCGTTACGTCGGCAATGATGTCTGCCTGCCGCTGGCTTCCGTCTTTGCCGATATGCTTTGGGCCATTGAAGATTTCATGAAGCGGCAGAAAGCCGGCGATCCGCTCGTCCGGGATAAAAACCGCATCATTTTGTTCATGAACGGCGGGGATGGTCCTTGTCGGCTGGGACAATATCTTCAGGTTTTTAAAATGGCCTTCTTCCGCATTTTCGGTTCACCTGTGGTTGCAGGCGCCGAAGGATCAGGCTCTGTTCATGTGCGGCTTTTGGAAAATCTTTCCAGCAGTATCGCCGGGAAAAATGACTATTCATCCCTGCTGGAACCGTGGGTAGGAATTCTAGGCTATCAGGCAGTCGTTGTTCACGGACTATGTCACAGCATGCTTTTGCAGGCGGCGGCAAACTGCCGGGATGAAAAAAACTACACGGCCATGATATCCGACTATCGACAGCTCCAGGAAAATATTCGCCATCAGATTGAATATAAAGCGCGACCTCACAACATGGCTCAACAAACGGTTAATTGGATCAGTCGAAAGTATCCAGCCCTGGCTCCGGCGGCAAAATATTTAGGCTATGGTCTCTGGCGCAATTTCGGATTGCGCAAAATGATCCGGCCCTTTGCACGGTCGTGGATTCTACCCGGCCATAAAAACGCAAATCAGAATCCATCTCTGATGCGCATTCATCTGGATGGAGAGGTGTATATGCGGACAAGCCAATCCGCGGAAATTTTACGGTTATTATTGCAATATCTGGGTTTCGGTTCTTTTGCCATGACCATGACGCCGACATGGAGCTTCTTTGAAGCGGTTTTACATACCAGAATCCTCACAGCAAAGGAGAGAATTGCCGATCTGGAAAATGCCGGAGTGGGCCATGACCCGTCGTTCGCGGAGGAAAAGAAATGCCAGCAGATGATTATCAGTGACGCCGGAAATACGATCAGCAACCTCAGAAATATACTGGCGCGCCCGCTGTATGATGCTGCCGGCGTGGCCATGCCGCACCCCATGAGCGATGTTTATAAGGCCGCTGAAGCCGTCATTCCGACGGCGAAGCCTTACGGAGAATTGGTTCCCTTTGTGGGCGAGGCTATCCTGCGCTGCCGGGAAAATGTTGATCTGATCTTAAACTTGTCGCCGGAAGGATGCATGGTCTCCGGCATGGGGGATATGCTGATCCCTTCCATTACCGCTCAGGTCGGGAAGACAAACCAGACGGCCATTGTTTCTCTGTTTTCAAGGGAAGGAGAGGTGCAGGAGGAGCAGCTGCGTATTGCCCTTCTCAAAGCGCCGGGTTTTCGTTGGGGCGGTGTCCTGCCCGATGGCGCGCCATAATTATTTTCGTCTGCGGTGATTCGAGGGGATCCTAAATTTCGTTTGACAAATCATGACTTTTTAAATATCGCATATCTGAAGAGAAAATTGATTTAAGGTAATGACGTGTTCATAAAGTTTATTCGTTTTTTCCCCTTGGTCAGTTTATTATTTTTGCCGTTGGCAACGGCAAGTATGGCTACAGAGCCGCCATCCGTTGTCCGGGACAAACCGGAAGTTAATACCACCTTACCCAAAACCGCTTTACAGAAAATACCGGAAATATCCTTATCCGATGCAGTGTTGAAAACACTACAGGCTAATCCCGGCATTTCCGTCTATCAGGAAAAAGTGGTGCAAAGCGAAGGGCTGCAGCAAAAAGCAGCCGGGCAATTCGACTGGACAGTGCAATCCCTGTTTTCCGTCGATCGTCAGAGAGTTCCTTTAGACAGCTATGACCGCAAGGATGCGATGGCCTATTCGTTGCTCAATAATATCCCGTATCAAGATTATCTTCAGAGAGATACCAAAACGTATTCGCTGGGGCTGGCCAAACAATTCCGTTCGGGAGTTACCGTAGCCCCCAAAGTCGCTGTTGTCGATTATCAAAGCACCGAAGATATCTATAAAGTTCCGATCAGCCGTTCGGAAATGCGCATCGAAATGAATGTTCCTTTGCTGAGAGGCCTGGGAACCAGCGCAACCGGAGCCGATGAACTGGCGGCAATATCTCAGGCTAAGTCCACCAGGCTGCTTGCCCGGCAGAACATCCCCCAGGCCATATACAACACCGCCATAAGTTACTGGAACTCTCTGGCGGCAAAAATGAGTTTTGAACTGACGGACGATACACAGGAAAGATCAAAGAAATTACTCGATTTGGTTGAAAAGCTTGTAAAGGCCGGTTTGCTGGAACCGGCGGCGCTCAATCAGGCCAGAGCCAACCTGCTGATTGGGCAGGTTGACGTCAGCACAGGAGAAACGTCTTTTTATAGAAGCAGACAGGCCCTGGCCCTGGCGATGGGATTGAATCCGCAGGAACTCCCTGCTGCACCCAATCCCGGAAGCCGGTTTCCCGACGTCATCGATGCGTCGATATTCAACAAAGTTGATATCAACCGGTACATCGGTGAAGCCATGCGCAGAAGAGGCGATTATCTCGCTGCCCAGACCGATATAGAAACCGCCAGAACATTGCTGGCCAAAGCCCAGAACGAAACGAAACCGAAACTGGATTTGGGTTTAAAACTGGGATATGCCGGGGAAGATGAAGCTTTTAACTCCAATCGGTATTTCGGTTCAATGAATCGTAATGTCACCGGCCTTAACTCATTAGTATCGCTGTCCCTGGAATTGCCCGTTTTCAATGACGGCGCGCGCGGTAATCTGGTTTACCGCAAGTCCCTGTTTCGGGAAGCGGAACTCATCCAGAATGATTTAGCCAATCGGATTGCTTCGGATATATTGATTGCCTACAGATACCTCTCCTCGGCCATTAATGAATATCAGCTCGCTTCCGAATCGGAAAAAGCCTATAAAAAAGCCGTGGAATTCGAAAATCAGAAATATAAAGCCGGTTCATCCACGCTCACGGCACTGATCGATATTGAAGACCGTTATCTCCGGTCCAGAATAGCGACCATTGAGGCAATGCGCAAATATTCGGTAGCCATGGCCCAATTCCGTCTGGTTACCGGAACCATGCTGGACGTTGAGGATAAAACATTGCAGTTTGACGAACAAAAATTACTGGAATTTCCTTTAATCATTCAGGCAAGCAATAATAATGAATCGGTGAAAAAATGAAGAAAAAAATCTTTCTGGTTTGTTGTCTTACGATCGTTTTGGTTTTTACCCTTTTGTCGGCAACGTCAGCGATTGCCGCCGAGAAAAAAAAGATCGGCGCTCTGGGTAGAATAAAGCCTCATGGCGGCGTTATTCATATCGGCATTCCTCCGGGTAATATTATTTCTTCCGTGCTGGTGAAAAGAGGTGATGTTGTTAAAAAAGGAACGCCTCTGCTTATCTCCCGGGAATCCTATCCGAACGAGGCGGAAATAGTCGGCGCAGAGATGGATTTGAAAGAAGCGAATACCGCCGGGAAAAAAGCAATCGAAATTAAAAAACTGGAATCAACCATCGCCAAAATGGAGCTGGAACATGCCCGTTCAGCTTTAAAACGCATGCTGGAAGGGGGAAGCGATACCTATTCGGCCCAGGCCAAAGAAGAAAGGGAACACGCGGTCAGCCTTGCCGAAGCCAAGTTCAACTTAGCCAACAAAGAACTGGAACGGCTGAAATTAAATCAGGAGATTAATACATCCCGGGCATCGGCCAAAGTCAAGGCAGGCAAAATCAAGGCGCAGCAATCAAGGGTTTCCGCGCCCATCGACGGAACCATCCTGGAAATCAGCCAGAACATAGGCGGTTCAGCCGAAGGCGATGTAGTCGTAAAAATGGCGGATCTGAGCCGGATGGATGTGCTGGCGGATGTTTTCGAAGGAGATGTTTTCAAACTCTCCGTGGGGGAGAAAGCGACCATCACCAGCAAGGCGCTTTCTAATTCATTGACAGGCAGAATTACCGCGATTGGCAGAATCGTTTCCACAAAATCCCGCAATGTCGAAATTATGATCAGGCTGGATAATGCGGATGCGGCTTCACGATTGATTAATCACGAAGTTAATGTTTCCTTTGACTTGCCAAGTGCCGCCGGGAAGTAAACAGACCAAACAGAATCATTGCCGCTAACATACCCTGGAGAAAATGTGAATACACAACCTGATAAAGCAACCGCTAAAACCGCCGGTACGGCCGCCAGGACTCCGGTCGTCGAGGTTAAGGGTGTTAACTTTTCTTTCGGACAGGGCGAGGGACGCAAACAGGTTCTTTATGACAACCATCTGAGTTTGTATGCAGGCGAAATTATTATCATGACCGGTCCATCCGGTTCAGGAAAAACGACTTTACTGACGTTGATCGGCACCCTGAGAGGATTACAGGAAGGCAGCCTCAAAGTATTCGGCAACGAACTAGCGGGACTTGGCGCATCCGAACAGGAAAAAATCCGCCGGAATATCGGCTTTATTTTTCAGGCCCATAATCTTCTGGATTCCCTGACCGCTTATCAGAATGTGAAACTGGTGACGGAATTAATCGACTACTCGCCGGGCGAATCGGACCGTCTGACCTCAAATATCTTAACGAAACTGGGGATGAAAGAACGCATGCGTTACAAGCCCCAGAGTCTTTCCGGCGGACAGCGTCAACGGGTAGCCATAGGCCGTGCGCTGGTCAACCGTCCCCGTTTGATTCTGGCCGATGAGCCGACAGCCGCCCTGGACAAGGAAACGGGACGCCAGGTGGTCGACCTTTTGCGCGATCTGGCGGAAAATGAAGGCTGCACCATCATGATCGTTACACATGACAACCGCATTCTGGACGTGGCCGACCGCATCGTTACGATGGTGGATGGTTACGTGGCGTCCGATGTAGACGTCAACGAATCGTTGACCATTGTACAATTTCTGAAGAAATGTTCCGTCTTTGAAACCTTCACGCCGACACTTCTGGCCGATGTGGCCGGCAAGATGCAACGAGAGACTCATCCGGCAGGCACGGTCATCATTAAACAGGGAGATGAAGGTGATAAGTTTTATATCATCCGGAGGGGTAAGCTGGACGTCCTGAAAGAAAGTATGGGAAAGGTGGATGTTGTCGCAACTCTGGAAGCTGGTGCTGTCTTCGGCGAACTGGCTCTCCTGAGAAAAGAACCAAGGGCTGCTACCGTCAAATCAGTGGAAGAAGTTGAACTGCTGACGCTTTCCAAAGACATTTTCATGGATGTCATTCAAAGGAGCGCGAGCTTCGAAGAACAATTACGCAGGGTTTATTTCGCCAGATAGCAGTTACCTGCCAATCTTTGTCCCCGGCGAGATCAAATCATGGTGATCATCCACCGAAAAAGCAGCAGCAATAAGGCCTGGGGTATTTCTGGATTGACTGACCTGTGCGAGCAACCTTGAGATAAGTATCCGGTTCAGGTCATGTTGATGGTGTGAATCTTCAGAAGAAATTCCTTAAACTGTTCCTTCGTTGTCTCCTTGATCGACTCGAGCCGAACAATCACAGCCTTGTTGTAGAAGGTATATCCATTTTCAATTTTTTCCGGATCGTTATCATCGTCGATGAAGCGTTCCATAAACTTCATGGCAAATTCTTTCGCTTCTGTTTCGTTTTTTGCTGTTACTAAATAATGATGATTTTCCAGATCATCATCTTGCGTTTCGCTAATTTTTACCCTGTAGTCAGGCATAATTTTTCTCCCGTAAATTATAATATGACGCTGCTTTTCATCATCTTTGACGTTCTCTGAGGCAAACGAGCAGCATCTTCAAATCGATCAATTACTCATACAAGATCATGCGGAATTAATCAATTACAATCTTAGCTTTTGAGCTTCACGGATTATTTCCCCCTGTTGTATCCACTGAGCATGATGCGGGAACAGGATACAGAAGCACCATCCCCGCAGTTACCGTCCGGAGAGAAGACGGCCCTTTCATCCTGCCTGGAAAAGGAGCACATGAAGTTGATGAAAGTCTGTATGAAGCTATCCTTGGAGAAAAAAACTGCATTGCCTACCTTACAAAGTTCAAGTATTTTGACCGGCAACCCATTTTGATGCAGGCGTGGCCGGCATGATGACGGCAATCCTGTTTTACAGGGTAAAACGATAACAAATAATTAAAATTATAAGCAATCTTTGCGGGACGTCATAAGGACAGCGAGGATTTTTCAGTGTGGTTTTAATAAAGTTTTCGCCATCGTTTGCCGATAGCAATACCAAGTGGATCACGGAGCAGCGGAGATATATATGTTGGACATGAGCGTATCATCGGAAACCATAGATTATTTATTTACTTCGGCGGCAGCCAGCTCGCAGGCCAGATTAGATGCTTTGGCCGGCACGGCTTTGGGGCAGGGGATCGACTTATTTCAAGCAGGAAAATATAATGAGGCGGTTAATGCCTTTAAAAAATCCGCTGCCCTTTCGCCTTTTTCTGATAATTCCGCAACCGCTTACCAATATATGGGGCAGGCTTATGCTAAACTGGAAGATACCGATAAGGCGATAAAAACCTATCAGGAAGCAATCCGTATTTATCCGCAACGCGCTGAATTTCATATGGCCCTGGGCGATATCTATATGGAGAAAGAAATGCAGGAGGAAGCGCTTGCGGAATACGAGGCGGCTGTAAAACTGGATTCCGAAGACGCCGAAAGCCGTTATTCTCTGGGCCAATCCTACATAAAAGCCGGAAATTTGACCCAGGCCCGGGAACAATTTGAAGCCGTGGTACGGCTTACTCCCATCAGTGCGGCGGGATTCTATGGATTAGGCCAGGTGGCGCGGGCCGAAGGCGATCTGGAAGACGCTGTTGCCCAGTTAACCAGGGCCATCCGGGTCAACAAGAATTTTGAACTGGCTTACGTTGAGCTGGGATATGCCTATGCCGACATGGGTGAATTTCAGAAGGCTGAAGACCAGTTAAGGGTTTTGGAGTCCAAAAGCTCTGCAAAAGCAACAGATTTGGGAAATTATATCACTCAGGTCACGATGCCCAGAATTCTCTACGCTTTCGGATCAACGGCCTACGACGCAAATCTAAAGCGAAGCGTCGGTAGTTCAATAGGATTCAATACTGCACTGGGACCAAAAACCAGTGTTTCAACCCTTGATCTTTCGAGATTGACTGATCCAAACACGTCAAGGCTTTTTGAAATGAAAGTAGCTTTTTCCAAGGATATGGATGAGGCATCCATCATTAATCCTTATCACTGGAAAATATCCCGGGCCACCCTCCGGGACAACGGCGGTATTTATAATTACGGGATGACCCTGCCCGCCACGGAAACGTTTATTCGTCCAACGCCCGTATCTGTTCTTTACGATACAAAAAGCAACACGGCAACCGTCCGCTTCAAAGTTTCTCAAAATTCAACCGGCAATGCGACCATTGACCCCCATCATATCGTTTTCAAATTTTACGGCGTTGATGCTTACGGCAAAGCCATGGATCCGTCCGCCGATGAATACGCCGGTTTCTCCGGCGTCGCTTAAATCTCATCAATTTAGTCTTTACAAAAGCCCCTCTTCCTGATTAAAGTCAGCAATAAAATTTCAGGAGCTTTCCTATGACAAAGGCAAACTTGCCGGAATATGATTATGATGTCGTCATTATCGGCGGCGGACCGGCAGGCTACACGGCCGGCATCTATGCCGCGCGCGCCGCGCTCAAAACGCTGCTCATTGAAGGCGCCGGCACCGTCAGCCAGATTACGATTACGGACATGATCGAGAATTACCCGGGCATTCCCGATGGTATGAACGGATTCGACCTGATGCAGCTTTTTAAAAAGCAGGCGCTGAAATTCGGTCTGGAAATCCTTCCCCAAGATGTTACTTCCGTCAAAAAAGGCGCTGAAGCCCCGGGGGTCTGGGAAGTGACGGCCGGAGACAAAGTTTATAAAACCCTCAGTATTATTGCCGCGACCGGCGCGATGTGGCGCAATCTGGGCGTGCCGGGAGAATCGGAATTTGCAGGACGGGGCGTCTCTTACTGTGCCACCTGTGATGGTCCCTTTTACCGCAACCGCGATGTCATTGTGGTGGGAGGCGGCGATACGGCCATTCAGGAAGCGCTTTTCCTGACCCATTTTGCCAAAAAAGTTATTGTAATTCATCGCCGTGACCGGTTGCGCGCAGCGGGAATGCTGCAAAAAAGAGCTTTTGCCGAAAGTAAGATTGAATTTGTTTTCAATTCTACGGTGACCCAGATCACCGGCGCTGAATTTGTCACGGGCGTCAAGGTGAAGGATGTTCACACCGGAGTGATCCGTGAAATAGCCGCAGACGGCGCTTTCATTTTTGTCGGTCGCTTGCCCTACACGGAAATTTTTAAAGGTCTGGTGAAAATGGATAAAGCCGGTTTTATGATGACCGATGAAAATTTACAGACAGATGCCGCCGGCCTCTTTGCCGCGGGGGACTGCCGCGACAAGCTCTTCCGTCAGGTCATCACCGCCGCGGGAGACGGCGCCAACGCCGTGCATAGCGCGGAACGGTATATCGAAGATCTGAAAGGACAAACCTACTAAACAATGGAATCTTTTATCAATGCCTGGCAGCACTTGCCGTCGCAGATCAGTCCCACGCTTTTCAGCATTGGTTCTTTTCAACTGCGCTATTACAGCCTGATGTATCTGGTTGCTTTTGCCGTTGCCTATTCATTATTTGTTTACCGGATCAAGCACAAAGAAATTAAATTAACGACGGAAATATTGCAGGACTACATGGTCTGGGCGATGCTCGGCCTGATTATCGGAGCAAGGGTGGGTTATGCCCTGTTTTACAATTTCAGCTACTACACTGCCCATCCGCTGGAAATTATTATGCCCTTTGATTTTTCTCATGGTTTCCGTTTTGTGGGTTTGAGCGGCATGTCCTATCACGGCGGTTTCATCGGCGTGGCTCTTGCCACGATTTACTTTTGCCGCAAACGCAACATCAACTGGTGGCAATTCGGCGACTGGCTTTGCGCGGCCGCGCCTTTAGGTTACATGTTCGGCCGATTCGGCAATTTCCTCAACGGCGAGCTCTGGGGTCGTGTAACGACGGCGCCGTGGGGCATGTACTTTCCGCTGGATTCGACCATGAGCCTGCGGCATCCGTCTCAGCTTTATGAAGCCATGCTGGAGGGACTGTTTTTATTTGCCGTCCTGTGGTGGATGCGCAAGCGCAATCCCTTCGACGGCTTCATGATCGGCCTTTATATTTTCGGCTATGGCCTGGTGCGCTTCGTGATCGAGTTCTTTCGCGAACCGGACGCCCATCTGGGGTTTGTTCTGGGATTCAACACCATGGGACAAGTCCTGTGTATATTGATGATGCTGGCAGGCATCGCGGTTATCCTGTGGCGAAAGCAAGTTTCAACCCGTCGAAAATGATCCGGAGGGCAACGTGGGTAAGCATTTAGTCATTATCGGCGGCGGTGCGGGTGGGGCATCGGCCGCCGCAGAAGCCAAACGCAACGATCCTTCTCTGAAGGTGACGATTCTGCAGATGGGCAGGTTTGTTTCTTACGCATCGTGTCCGACGCCCTATTATATTGGCGACATGATCCAAGATGAGCATAAACTCATTGCCCGAACCCCGGAAAAATTCCGCGAAGGCGGCATTGACGTGCAGCTGAATGCGGAAGTTGTCACCATCAACTCAAAGGAAACATTTGTTGAAATAAAAGACGGCCGGCGTTTTCCCTATGACCTTCTGGTCACGGCCACCGGTACATCGGCGATTGTGCCGGATATGAAGGGTAC
>DFZJ01000187.1 GCA_002382045.1 Syntrophaceae bacterium UBA4059 | reverse complement strand
CAGAAGAAAATCGACGGACTGCCCCTGGCCGAAAAGCAGAGAGTGGAATTGAAGAACATGGTTAAAGCTTTTCAATATTCACAAAAAAACGGATCGGGGCTCAATCTTCTGATCAGCGGCGCAAACATTGAAACCGGCATCCACGCCGCCGAGGCGCTGGCCGCCGAATGCGGCATCAAGGTTAAAGCTTTCAATTACAGAGACATGGATACCCTGGCCAAAGACAATGAGCTGACCGACACTGCCTCACATGAAAAAATCAAGCTTGTTGATTACGCGTATGGCCAGGCGACCCAGGAAGTCCATTTGCTTCTGATTATTGACAACAACGGAATGATAAAGTGGAGCGACGCAGGCCAGCAAAACGATATGGACGTCAGCTTGTCTGTAAAATCGGCTTTGGCAACGCTTCTGAATCATTTAAGCAGCTATCGGGGCCTTTGCTGCCTTGTCATGCATGAATGCCCGCAGACCAATCTCCCGGTGGAATTTCACGCGCATTTCAAACCGGAATATCCACCCGAAGAAAGGCAGATGCAGTACTGGGAAAGATATTTAGCACAGGGCTCCGTTCAAGAAGGGGATCTTGTTGAGCTTGTAGAGCGGCATCCCATGCATATTGCGGAAATTGACAGCATCCTGCATCGGTCATCCATCCAGTCACTGATTGAAGGGAACCCTCCTCAGCCGTCGCTGGAGACCATCAAGAAGATTATTGAGAGGTATCGTGGAAAAGGCAGCGCGCCGGTGTTGTTTGGGAGAAAGGTCTTGTGTGATGGTCGAGACGTGAAACCAATGCAATTTGGCGCCGATTACAGGGGGTAATATGCCGAAAGATCCTTTTTTAGAATGGCAGCGGAAATTCCGGAAAGATGCGGCGGCCGATAAACTGGCCTTATTTCGGGAGCATCTGGAAAAGCTTGGTCTGCCGGGCAAACCGAGAGACCTGCTGAAGGGGACGATTATGGCCATCTGTGCCTCCTGCGCCTACGAAAACATGGATGGGAGGTCGTATGAAAAATTCCTGAGCACACAAAAATACAATCCCGCAGAGGCGCCGGAAATGAAATACGCCTATACCTTTCGGGGACGAAATAAATTTCTCGCGCGCATTCTGACGTGGAAGAAAAAGCAGTTCCTCGATCTGGCCGATCTTTACGAACATCCGTGGTACAAATATAAGACATGCGGGTATGAAGGAATCCTGATTTCGCGCACGGACGGAAAAAACCTGAACGCCAAAGAAAAAGCCAATCTTGAAAAACAGGTGACCGATGACCTGCGCTATGATTATTCTGATGAGGAGCTGGGGTTCTGCGTTGATGATTCATCACCAAAAGGCGTTTTGCATGTTTATCTATATGATGTGGAGGAGAATGAATGAAGCGGTGCGGCAGCGAATGCATACTGTAAGCTGCTTTTAGTTGCAATTTCTCTTTAAAGTTGTAAGCTAACACTTGTTAAAATAAACCAGTATCTGTATTTCAAAACAAGGTAATTCAATATGAATGCTCGTGCGGTATCAATGGAATAAGAGCCTACGTTTTGAACGAATACAACTACGCAGAAAGGTATAAATGTTATGAAAACACAGAAGCTTTCGCTCCGGAAAATTGTATCCTATCTAAACAATCCAGATGAAGACGGTGGGTTTTGGCTCCCCAATATTCAGCGCCCTTTCGTCTGGTCTGAGGATCAGATTTGTCGGCTATTTGATTCCATTCTTAGGCAGTATCCCATCAGCACATTATTGATTTGGAAAACTAAAACGGGAGTTCGGCGGCGTAGATTTATCGACAACTTCAAGGAAGAGCATCGGAATCATTTAAGTGACTTCAAAGTGTTGGATAACAACAAAAAGAAGTGCCTTGTTCTGGACGGGCAACAGCGACTCATCGAAGAAGGAGAGAATTGATGAGCGCAAAAAAAAATTGATATTTCCGGAAAACAAAAAGAACGCGATCCCGACATGATCAATGCCGAAGCCGCCCTGAAACGAGCCGCGCAGAAGGCAAGACAAAGAGCCAGGCAAGCGGGCATCGGCGTTATTATCATGCAGGATGGGGAAATCGTTGAAGAGCGGTCCGACCGATCAGGTTGATGGGCCCAGGGTAATGATGGACAGCACCCCATTTACACAAACAGGGGGGACCACCGCTATTTTTGGTCTAATTTTTTCCGCCGCCAACAACCGAGGAGCTTCTGGCCGGTTTTTTCGACCATTTCCGCAAAACCGGATTGATCTTCATCACGGATGAAAAGATGTGGTTCGATGCGGGCGTTGATTTGAGTGGCCAGATGATAAAGTTGAGACATCAGGTCCAGATAATCAATGTTCTTATCAAGGCTTTCCACAAACAGTCCGATTTTTACCGTTTTTTGCGGAAGATCAGTTTGATGGGGACTTTGTCGAAGCCGAATTCTTCGCGGATGGAATTCATCAGATAGCGCTCATACGAAAAGTGGACGCCTCTGGCGTGGGGGACAAAGAAAACAAACGTTGGCGGTTTGACGCTGATCTGAGTTGCGTAAGAGATGCCCATGCTCCGGTTCTGAAAACGCGCCATCGGGTTTTTCCGGACGGATCTTTCCACCAGGTCATTCAGCGGAGAGGTTCCCACACGCTTGGTGTATTG
>DFZJ01000020.1 GCA_002382045.1 Syntrophaceae bacterium UBA4059 | reverse complement strand
ATTACATGGAACGATCCTATGGTTCCTTCAATCGTGTCATTCCACTCTCCACGGAGACGGATGCCAATAAAGCGGAAGCGAGCTTTAAAAACGGCGTCTTGAACATCACGATTCCCAAGAGCCAATCGGCAAAAGCCAAAGGGACTAAGGTGCCGATTAAAGCGGCATGACCCAAAACCAAGCCGCCGCCCTTCATCGGAAGGGCGGCGGCGCTTTTGTCACGAATTTCTTGATCCTAACCCTTTGTTTCCAACAACTCGCCAATGGCCTGCTTCACGCTTTATTATTAAATTTCCCCCGACAGCAGACATTAAATCGTCAGCTTCTGCCGGGCCATGATGATGTCCGGAACGTCCCATTTTTTCTGTTCCATTAGTTGGATGAAGGCGCGGCGGTAGAGGAGCGTTACCGTGACCTGAACTTTGCCCTTTTTCGGCGGGTCAAAGGCATAGGTGCTGGTGTCGCTGGCAAAGGCTGCCAGACGATTGTCGGAGACGAGTTCCGTATGATTCCAATAGGCGCCTGTCGGGAAAACCTCCGTCCATTTCTCCTTGAGGAGTTTGGCGTAGGCGCGGCCGGGAAGTCCGCTGTAATGGATGATTCGCAGAACAAGAAACGCTGGGCGCGCGTGGAAGAAGCGAGCAGGAACATTGTGATGAAGGCGCTGGAATTTGAAGGCACCTGCACCGGTGAGCACGGCATCGGCAAAAGCCGTTTTATGGAAACAGAGCACGGGGAAAGCCTTCTGCTCATGAGGCGCCTCAAGGCATTGCTGTATCCGGAAAATCTGTTTAATCCCGGGAAATTTTTTATTTGAGCGAAAAGGTTCATCCAGTTTATGCGTTTGTTATATCTGTTACTTAAATCTTCGATGCCGAAGGGGGAATATGAATGCCCGGCAAAATGAGAAATCGAGAGGTGTTGACCAGCAAAAGCAACCGCTGCCATTGCCGCCCTGCTGCCTGAAACGGACGCCGCAGAATTCCGGCGCTGGCTGGTCTCTTGCATTGCTGATGACCGGATTAAAATAGAAATGATCCAGACGTCGCCGCGTTCATGGCATCGACAATCTGCCGCCGGGCATCAAGATGACCCGGGATATTATCAAGACCCTTTGCGCGTAAACGGTTATTTTTTAACATCACCCGCAAGAAATCCCGGTTGGGCATACTTAGGCATTGGGTAGGAATAAAATCCCTTCTTTGTTATGGCTCCCAGTTCACCCCTGTCCACATATTGTTTCAGGAAGTCCGCATTCGCCTTGATCTGGTCAGCCTGGGCGCCCCGGACCTGACGTGCCATATAATCATTGACGGTCCACACGGTCTTCAAACCCATCTGGTCCATAATGCCGAAAGGCCCTATCGGCATGCGCGTCACACCCATCCATGCCCGGTCGATGTCCTCGATGCCGGCGACATCCGTCGTTGCCAGAGTCATCGCCGCAGTCAGAAGGTTCGCGATCATGGCGTTGTAGACATATCCGTTGCTTTCCCGATGCAGCCTGATGACAATCTGGCCGATGCTTACGGCAAAATCGTGTACCAGCTGCGTTACCGCCGGGTTTGTTCCCGGATGGGGCATAACATCCACCACATTGGTCATCCTTGCGTCATGGAAATGAAGCGCCACAAGTTTTTCCGGACGGCCCGTGGACTCGGCAAACTGCGAAGGCATGAGGAGCGATGTATTGGTGGTGAAGATGGTCCGTTCCGGGCAGAGTTCGTTGAATTGGGCAAAGACCTTCGCCTTCATCTCCGGATTCTCGGGTACGGATTCGCTGATGATGTCAGCATCTTTTGCCGCAGCTTCCGGGTTGGAAGTGGTTGTTATGCGGCCCATGACCTCTTTAAGCTCATCGGCGGTGATTTTGCCGGTGGGGACGAAAAATGACGCCCCGAGCTTTTCCATTCGTTGCAGGGACGTTTTTAGAATGTCGTCCGAGATGTCATAGAGTGTAACGTTGTAGCCGTGCATCGCGCACACAAAGCCGATCTGCTGTCCCATGGCGCCTGCGCCCAGAATGAGCACCTTTTTAATGTCTTTCAACTCCATATGTTTTCCTTTCCTTATACAAGTTAGCCGTGCAGTGCCGACCGCCAGTTGCTCTACCACATATTGATTCAGCGTTCAGCCATTTTTATGAATCAGGCAGTGCGCCGGGTACCGATTTCCGCGGTGCGGCCGGCGACGTACCCAGAATGGTCGGATCAGTCACCATGGCACGGGCGATACCCACACACTGCTGTTCACCGCCCGACATTTCACCCGGGTAGTGATCCATCCGATGGCCCAGTCCCGCCATTTGGAGGGCCATTTCCGCATGTTGATGCCTATCTTTTTTGAACCGCTTGCTGTGTCACCCGCAGGGGCATAAACCTATGTCCCGAACCTGTTCCTCACCGAATCCATCAGCAGGCTGCCAATACTGCGATCCCCCTGCCCTTCGTATTTCTCACCTTTTAAATACAGGGCTTCGACTGGGATGGCATTTAATTTCTCCACGGGCGTCTGCAGAGGATTTTGATCCAGTACGACAAAATCCGCAAGCTTGCCGTTGGTCAGCGTTCCCCGCGTGTTGTCGTCAAAAGAAAGCTTCGCGCACGATGACGTGTGCATGCGCAGAGCATCCAGAACCGACACGGATTCATTCGCATTGGGGTGATTGCAGGCCGCGTAAATCCCGCCGACGGGATCGGGCAACGTGCAGGGCGCGTCGGAACCGCCCGCAATGGTGATTCCCGCCGTCAGCATACTTTTGAGCGGTATCAGATTTTCCACGCGCTGTCCAAGAATACGCTGAAGGTATTCCACCGGCTCCTGCGGCCAATACAAAAACGGCGTCTGCAGGGCGATGCAGAGGTTGAGCTTTGCGGCTCTGGCGATGGCCGCCTCGTCCATCAAATCCGCATGGATGATAATGTGGCGATGATCGCTGCGGGGAAAATCCGCAAGCGCCGCCTCAAAGGCGGCCAGCGCCTGATCAATGGCCGCATCGCCAATGGCGTGCATGGCAATCTGCAGACCGGCGCGGTTGGCCTGAATCGCAAAGTCGTTGACTGCGGCCTGCGAATAAAAAAGCGTGCCCCGGTTTTTGGGGTTATTGGTGTAAGGCGTTTTGAGCGCTGCGTCTTCCGACCCGAAACAGCCGTCCAGCGCATTGGCAAAGCAGCCGCCGATGCGGGGCAACTTCCGGCGCTGAACTTTTTTGACATCCATCGTCTGGAAAAATACCTGAAATTTTGGCGGCAGGCCCCGATTGGCGAAGCGCATGAAATCGACATCCAGGTCCAGCGGAAACCCCACTCCTTCCGCCGTATGCACCAGAGCAATTCCTCGCCGCGCCAGATAGTCGCTTCCCGCAATCAGGTTTTTGAAAAGGGCCGGAAGCGACACGGATGCCGTAATGCGGTTGACCGCCAGATAAAAAGCATTCAAATAAAACCAGCCGGTGTCTTGATCAAAGCCCGGGTCGGAAAGAATAGCCGCGGGCATTTGGGCAATCAGGGCGGAATTGCCCACGGCGGCATGGCCGTCGTACTTGACGATCATCAGAGGGCGGTCCGTCATGCGATCCAGGTCGTGCCGGTCCGGAAGCTTTTTTTCGGAGACCGTGTGCGCCGAACAGCCGAATCCGAGAATGACTTTTTCTTTTTTCCTCCGGTCAATGCAGGCGCGAATGCGTTCACCCAGTTCCGCAAAGTCGCCCGCGTCGCGGCAATCCAGACCGGAATTGAAATACGCAAAGGAACTGAAATGCATGTGGGTGTCGCCAAAGGCGGGAAGAACGCATCGGTTTTTTAAATCCACCGATTCACACGACTTAAATTCTTCCGGCAACGGATCGCCTGAAAAAAGAATTTTCCCGTCCTTTTCCACCAGATACTTGAAAATACGGTTTTGATCTTCACAGGAAATAAATTCGGCATTTTTAAACACACGCATAATAAACCTCCGGTTTCGTTCATAGCTCATAACTCGTGTCACTGAACCCTGAACCGCTTGCACCTTGCTTGCCAAGACAACCTTCTATGGCGTCAGTTCCAGCAGGAAGCGCCGGACCGGAATGACCGCTATCTTTCCACGCTCTGTGCTGATTTCTCCGTCTTCATTTCGGGTGACAACGACGGCGGATGCTATTTTCAGTTCGGCCATCGCCTCACCCGGCGCCGCGGTTTCCCTTTTTTTGGTTTGTGTTTCTGCCAGAGATTCGCAGGCCTGAACCAGCATTTTTGAACGGTCCAGATACTCCGCCACGGAGGATTTGGGAACCTTATGCCCCAGAGACTTCAAGTAGCCGGTCAGATTGTTGATGGGTATATTCAATGCTTTTACTGTCCAAAAACTCACGGAACGAATATGGAAAAATCTCCCCGGACAAGGCGCGTCCGCGCATCTGCGCCGAAGAGCCGGTCAGATAAAATCTCGCATTTTTCCGTTCGCATCAACCGGTCAACCAACGGCTCCCAACCTTCGGTGGCCTGAATCTCATCAAAAAAACAAATACACCGTCTCGGCATTTTTCTTTTCCGGATAAAGTGAGTCGTAGGCCTCGGTGATCAGCGCAAGATTTTCTCTACGGAAATTGTGGAGGCGGTCGTCAAAAAAGTTAAGTAAGAGAATATTTTCGCGGGGCACGCCGCTTTTAATCAGGCGGTCAATAATCTGATACGTGTAAGTGGATTTTCCCGAGCGGCGAACGCCGATACTGACGGCAGCCTTTCCGGAAACCGTCTTAATGTGCAGACGTCTGGGCACACCTGTCCCTCTTGTGGTTTCCTGAAAATCCAGAATCATGGATTTAATCGTCTCAATCATCCGCTTCCTCATGACTTATTCCCTAAACCGTTTATGACTGGTAATAATCATAGCCGGTTTAAATAACATCTGTCAATAATTATTGCCGGTTCCTGAATTGATTATGATCATGTAAGATTCTTTACGCTTTTCCTTATCCCTTTACCTTGAACCGTTTCATCCTGAATCGGATAAACAATATTTTTTCTTTTACGCGGACCAGCGCCGACTGATTAACGGCCAACCTGGGTTTGAGTTCCTCAGCCGTAAGTTCACGGGAAAGAAAAGACACCTTTGCGCTCATGTCCGGCAACATGCGGACATCTTTGTCCAGAAACCGCACTTTGACCAGAACCGTCGCCTCGGCGCCGGACACGGCGGCCCGCGCCCCTTTCACGGCCTCCTGCGAGCGCTGATAGCGTGTCCGGACTGCATCGTATTCGGATTGGGAGACATAGCCGCCGCCGATCAGCTTTTGGCATCGGTCATCTTCCTGCTTGACTTTATTGGACAATATTCTCATAATCATCTCAAGATAATTGTTACGCGCATCGCTATATTTGTCCCATGGATAGTGGCCGCTGTTTCAGCCGCCTGAACCCGCTTTGAGGCAGGTATGCCCCCGAAAGAGATCAGACCAACCGAGACTTATCACTGGATCACTAAAAACAGGAATTTCAGCCTCGCACCCTGTTTTGCAGGATCAGGATCAGTATCTTGCTTTCCGGGTGGAAAATTATTGATATAAACCAGGCTTATATACGCTGGACAGGTTATTCCCGTGAAGAACTCATTGGCAGCTTGGCGGAAGATCTCCGGTTATGGGTCCATCCGGATGATCGTGAAAAAATAGCCGGCATGTTGAGAACGACAGGAGAAGTCAACAGCGAAGAAATCCTGGTAAGGCAGAAGAACGGCAATGTCCGGATTGTTTTTTTCTCCGCCCGGTTTATGGAAACCGAGCGGGAACTCAAGGATAAGATTGATGATCTGGAGGGAAAATCGTGAATCGTATCTCGTTTTTTGCGCTTCACGCTTCACGAGATACGCTTCACGAACAACGATCAACCAGAAGGGAATCCTCCATGGTTTTGCAAAAAAAAAACTAAATCGCCCCGAGATTGCAGCCGCTGTGCTGCTGTTGCTTCTCATCGGGCTTGCGGGTATTGCCCACGCAACAAAGGCAGACCAGGGCAATTCGCTGCCTGCGTCAACGCCTGCCTTTCTTCAGAAATTGACGGCTGACAAACGCAACTGGATACGGGCATCGGGCGCAAGAATGAAGGAACCGGTTTGGGCCTTGCTATCTGCCGACGCCTGGCCGGTTTAATGGGCGGTGAAATAAGCGCCGCCAGCGTCTGGGAAAAGGGCAGCACCTTTACCTTCACCCTGCCCTTGAAAGGACGAAGATGATTTACCTTGATTTGATTTTGAATCTGGCGCTCCTGGTAGCCTTGAGCGTCATTTCCGGATTTATCGACAAGCGCTGGCCGCGGGATACCCGCATGGGTGTTCTGCTTCAGGGCGTTGTTTTCGGCGGTGTGGCCGTGCTCGGTATGCTGCGGCCGCTCAATCTGGGATCGGGGCTGATCTTCGACGGCCGATCGGTTATGCTCAGCCTTGGCGCCCTGTTTTTCGGCCCCTGGACAGCCGTTGTGTCCTGCGCCATCGTTCTGGCCTGCCGGGTCGCGCTGGGCGGCGTCGGCACGACGATGGGCGTTCTGGTGATTCTGGAATCGTCGATCATCGGCCTTGTGGCATACTATCGTTTCAGACCCTTCGTTTCGCCGCCGTCGATCCTTCGCCTCTATGGCATGGGACTCGCCGTCCACGTGGTGATGGTGGCCCTGATGATCACGCTGCCCGAGGGAGTATGGCTGGCAACATTCAAACGCCTCGGTCTCCCCATTCTCCTGCTGTATCCGCTGGCGACCATTCTGGCCGGCAGCATTCTTTCGGACCATCTCTCAACCCTACAGGCCGCCGCCGTGCTGGGCGAAAGCGAGGAGCGTTACCGGCTTTTATTCGATTCCACTCTCGACGCTGTTTTACTGACATCACCCGACGGAAAAATTTTTTCCGCCAATCCTGCCGCCTGCCGCATTTTCGGCAGGAGCGAGGAAGAAATCAAAACCGGGGGACGCCGGGGAATCCTGGACAACACGGATCCGAGACTGGCCGCGGCACTTGCGGAACGGTCCCGGACTGGTCAATTCACCGGTGAACTGACATTTCTGCGCAAAGACGGGGCAACATTTCCGGGGGAAGTATCCGTTGCGCTGTTCCAGGATCGGGAACATCAAGAGCGCATCAGTATGATCATTCGCGACATCACGGAGCGCAAGAAAGCGGAAGACGCGCTGACAGAAGCGGAACTCAAGTTCAAAACGATCTTTGATTCCGCATCCGATGGAATTCTTGTCGCTCGAATTGACGACGGGAAGTTCTCCATGGCCAACCGAAAAATATGTGAGATGCTGGGTTATACGACGGAAGAACTTTTGAAGCTGGGACTATCTGATATTCATCCCGAAGAATCTCTCCCACTCATCATCCGTCACTTTGAAATGCTGCGGAGAAATGAGATATTAACCGCACAAAATATTTCCGTCATCAAAAAAGACAAAACCGTATTTTTCGTAGATATCAGTTCTTCCCCGATTATCGTCGACGGGAAGGAATGTCTCCTTGGTTTGTTCAGAGACATCACGGAGCGCAAACTGGCGGAGGAACAAATCCGCAAGCTCAATTCCGAACTGGAGCAAAAGGTTCAAGAGCGCACCGCAGAGCTGAAAAAGACCATTGCGCAGCTGGAAGAAACAAACAGGATATTCGTCGGCAGGGAATTGAAAATGGTTGAACTCAAGAAACGAATCGCGGAGCTGGAGAAGAAAGATTACAG
>DFZJ01000090.1:1178-2639 GCA_002382045.1 Syntrophaceae bacterium UBA4059 | reverse complement strand
ATTCCCGCCTTCGCGGGAATGACGGCAAAGTGGAATTGTTCAAAGGTCTCCATAGATTTAAAGTATTATTTTCTTATTAATGACTCACGCCTTCCCGCTTGATCACTTTTAAAAAAGTCAGCCAGAGAATTTTTAAATCAAAAAGGAAAGATTGGTTATTTAGGTAGAACTCATCGAAATCAACTTTAACCGGGATGGGAAGATCATCGCGTCCGTTTACCTGTGCCCATCCGGTAACGCCCGGAATTAATCGATGGACACCTTTTTCCGTTCGCAATTTAATCAAATCGTCCTGATTAAAAAGCGCCGGCCGCGGCCCGACAAAACTCATATCACCTTTCAAAACACTCCACAATTGAGGCAATTCATCAAGGCTTGATTTCCGCAAAAACTTGCCGATAGGCGTCAGATAAATATCAGGATCGTTCAGAAGATGCGTAGCCACGGCAGGCGTATCCGTGCGCATTGTTCGAAATTTGGGCATCCTGAATATCGTGTTGTCTTTGCCCACCCTGTCGGACCAATACAGAACCGGGCCACGGGAAGATAATTTAACAATCAATGCAATGAGAAGCATAGGAATGAATAAAACGAAGAGCAGAAGAAGGCTCATCACAACATCAAACAATCTTTTCAAGCTCTTAACCCAAAAATCAAGAATTCAAAATTTATAATTGTTTCTTTAACCCAGTCGTTTTCACAATTGAAGTTAACAAGTTGATAAGACTTTGTGATTCAGATAACAGGGGTGCAACCTTTGCGGAGGGAAGCATCTTGCTGTCGCTAAGTAACCGCAACCAATAGTTGGTCTCCCGCGCTTCCTTTGAGGCAATGGACATTTTACTGATAAAATCAGCCCGACTTTGCCCAGCCAGTGCTTCTTCCACATTCGCTCCAATACTCGTCCCGGATCGGAGCAGCTGTTTTGATAGAACAAATTCATTCTTCCTGAGGAGATCCCGATAAAGGTCTATCACACTGAGGGAAAACGCATAACTCTTCTGCTGTATGAGATTATCTTTCAAAATAAATCATTTAATTCAAAATCAAGAATCCAAAATTTATAATTGCTTTTTTACAATTCCCTTAATCGCAGCATCTCTCCTATTGTTTCCCGCCAGCCAGCCGATAAATCATATTGCGGCACAAAACCAAGCTCACACTGAATGCGTTGGCTGTCCACCGCCACATCTTCCGTATATTTATCGATCGTCGCACGCATAATCGGCGGCTGAATACCGGCTAGCCTCGCCATATCTTCAACGAGCCCGGCGGCAAAGCGCACCGGACCAACCGGCAGCGACCAATGGGGCGGTTTCCTGTCCAGAGCTTCACACATGCGTGAGATAATATCATTCAGGGTGTGAAATTCACCATCAGAAACATTGAAGATTTTTCCGGCGGCGGCAGAATGTTTTAAAGCCAGCACAGCCGCGAGCGCCACATCCTTATCATAAACCA
>DFZJ01000090.1:0-1039 GCA_002382045.1 Syntrophaceae bacterium UBA4059 | reverse complement strand
ACCGCCGGCCGACGCGCCGTAAACAGCAATCGTACTGAAGAAGACGACTCTTCCGACACCAGCCTGGCGGGCGGCCTCAACGACGTTAGCCGTTCCGCCGACATTAATTCGCTCATACCGGGACCGAAGCTCAGGCGGCGGATTGACGATGTGCAGGAGGGCAGCGAGGTGGATCACGCCGTCAACACCCACCATCGCGGTTTGAACGGCGGCGGGATCGGTAATATCGCCAAGGCGTGCATCCACGGCCTCTAGCCATGCACCCGCTGGCGGCGCGTCCAGAGACAGGGTGCGCACCCCACAACCGGATTCAAGAAGCGCCGCCACGACACGCGGCCCCACGGCGCCTGTCGCGCCGGTGACGAGGATAAGATTGTTATCTTTCACGTTTTCTCTTCCATGTGCGACAGAATCTGTGCCGCGGCGCGATGGACGGAAAAACAATTCTCCAACATGGCGCGGGCATTTTGTCCCAGACGCATTCGCAACTCCCGATCTTCAAGCAGCCGTTTTGCCAGCATCTTAAAGCGTTCGTCATCGCCGTTGATGCAAACCAGTCCGGCATCATGTTTTTCCAAAAGATCCTTCAGGTCGTTGCCGGGATTAATACTGGCCAGAGTGGGCTTGGCCTGATCCATATAGCTTAATATTTTACCAGGATAGTTGTGCGTCTTCAATCCACGATCCAGTGAAACAAGCCCCACATCAAATTCAGAAAGCATCTCCAGATAAGCAGCTTGATCGACGGGAGGATGGATAGCAATGTTGTTCAAACCTTTCGCGGCAATCATGGATTTCAAACGGGGCACTTCGCTGCCATCGCCCACCAGAAGAAAAAAGGCGTTCTTTTCGTTTTGCAGTGCTTCGGCAAGTCGGAGAATATTATCCATGTCCTGAGCAACACCGATATTGCCTCCGTAAAAAAAGACGACCTTGCCTTGCAATTCCAATTGTTTACGATATGTGCCGTGTGATCCGCGTTCATTAGTTGCCGCAGCCCAGTTATACAGGACTTCCAGCCGGTATTTTCGGGACAGAC
>DFZJ01000177.1 GCA_002382045.1 Syntrophaceae bacterium UBA4059 | reverse complement strand
GCCTACAGACTGCCTCGCAATATCCTGCAGGGCGAAATCGACGATATTACCTCTCTGGGCGTCGAGATCCGGCTCAACACCCGTGTGGGCAAAGACATTTCTTTCAAACAGATTGAAAAAGATTTTGATTACTGCTATCTGGCCACCGGCGCGCACAAAAGCCAGAAGATGCGCGTAGACGGTGAAGATCTGGGTAATGTTTTCGGCGGCGTTGAATTCCTGCGCGACTTCAACAACAATGAAGACAAATGGCTCAAAGGCGAAAAAACGCTGGGCAAGAAAGTAGTCGTCATCGGCGGCGGCAACTCGGCGATTGACGCGGCCCGGGTTGCACTGCGTCTCGGCTCCGAAGTCACCATCCTCTATCGACGATTGAGACAGGATATGCCGGCGGCCGAAGAAGAAATAAAGGCAGCCGAAGAAGAAGGCATTAAGATCGAATACCTGGTCGCTCCGCTGAAAATAGACGGCGCGAAAGGCAAGGTCAGATCCATTACCTGCCAGCGGATGACGCTGGGCGATTTTGATAACAGTGGTCGCAAGAAACCTGTTGCGGTTGCCGGTTCCGAATTTACGATGAACGTGGATGCCATTGTGGCCGCCATTGGCCAGGCGCCCGACATGAGCTTTATTGATAAAAAGATCGGCGTCGAAATCAACAAATGGGATTGTTACACGGTCGGCAAAGGCTACAAATCCCGCACAACGAACCCCCGCTACTTCGCTGGCGGCGATGCGGAAACCGGTCCCGACACCGTGATCGCAGCCATCGGCGCCGGCCATCAGGCCGCCGACGATATCGATGCGGCCATTCGAGTGGCCAATGGCGAACCCGCATATGTCAAACCGGCTCCGGAAGATATCGTTGTACCCCTGGTGATCGATGAAGAATCAGTGGAAGCACCCCAGACGCCGATGCCGGAAATGCATCCGGCTACGCGTAAGATGAATTTTGCGGAAGTTGAACTGGGCTTCAGCCGTGAAGACGCCGTGAAGGAAGCCTGCCGTTGTCTGCGTTGCGACGCGGCTGTATAATTTTTTGAATAACATAAGGAGAAATATTTCATGCCAACAGTAAAATTGACTATTGATAATAGACCGGTTGAAGCTCCTGTGGGCGCAACCATTTTAGAGGCCGCCCGCAGCGCCGGCATTAAAATCCCCACGCTTTGCGCCTGGCCCGAAATTCATCACACACCGGGCGCGTGCCGCGTCTGTATGACGGAAGTGGAAGGTCAGCGCAGCCTGATCGCCGCCTGCGTTTTCCCGGTATCCGAGGGCATGATCATCCGCACCAACACGGAGAAAGTGCGCCAGGCCAGAAAGATGGTGGTGGAACTGCTTTTGGCCAATCATCCGCAAGAATGCAACTTCTGCGTGCGAAACGGCAGCTGCGAATTGCAGAAAGTGGCGGAATTTGTGGGCATCAGAGAAGTTCGTTTTGATTATACGCAATTCCCGAAAGAAGGAATGATCGATCATTCCAGTCCCTCCATTGTTCGGGACAGCCGCAAATGTATTGAATGCCACCGCTGCATAACCGTTTGCGAACAGATTCAGACGGTCAGCGTTTTGACCCCGGCCCACCGCGGCAGTGATGTCAAAGTAACACCGGCTTTTGACCTTCCTTTGATTGAATCCAATTGCATCGCCTGCGGTCAGTGCATTATGGCCTGTCCGGTCGGCGCTCTCTATGAAAAGGATGATGTTGATTTAGTCTGGAAAGCTCTTCATGACCCGACCAAACATGTCATCGTCCAGGAAGCTCCGGCTATCCGCGCCGCGCTGGGCGAAGAATTTGGCATGCCGGTCGGCTCTCTTGTCACCGGTAAGATGATCGCCGCTTTGCGCCGTCTGGGATTTGATAAAGTTTTCGACACCAACTTCACCGCCGACCTTACCATCATCGAGGAAGGCAATGAATTGCTCAAAAGAGTGAAAGAAGGCGGCGTACTGCCGATGATCACCTCTTGCAGTCCCGGCTGGATCAAGTTCTGCGAACACTTCTACCCGGATCTGCTGCCTCATCTGTCCACCTGCAAATCGCCGCAGCAAATGTTCGGCGCTCTGGCCAAAACCTATTATGCCGAAACAGCGGGCATCGACCCGAAGAATATCGTCTCTGTTTCCATCATGCCCTGCACCGCTAAAAAGTTTGAAGCCCAGCGTCCGGAAATGAATAGCAGTGGTTTCCGTGATGTTGATTATGTTCTCACGACCAGAGAATTGGGCCGCATGATCAAAGAAGGCGGTCTTGATTTTGTTAATCTGCCGGATGAAGATTACGATGCCCCGATGGGCGAATACACGGGCGCCGGCACCATCTTCGGCACGACAGGCGGTGTGATGGAAGCCGCCCTGCGCACCGTGTATGCGGTCGTCACCGGACAGAACCTGCCCAGTCTGGACATCACCCCCGTGCGCGGCCTGGAAGGCGTTAAGGAAGCTACCGTAAAGGTTGGCGCTCTGGGAGACGTCCGTATTGCCGTCGCGCATGGCCTGGGAAACGCCCGCAAACTGATGGATCGCATTCGCGAAGGCAAGGCTAATTATGCCTTCATCGAAATTATGTGCTGCCCCGGCGGCTGCATTGCAGGCGGCGGCGAGCCCATTCCGACCAGCAACGAAATTCGTGTGCTTCGATCATCGGCACTGTATGCGGATGACGGAAACGTGCAGAAGAAACGGCAGTCTCATGAAAATGAGTCGGTCAAGAAACTCTATGACCAGTTCCTCAAAGAACCCCTGGGGCATAAGTCGCATGAATTGCTGCACACCAAGTACAAACAAAGAGGCGCTGAAATGCCTCACAAAAAAGATGAATAAAGCCTTTTTTCCGGGTTGAGTAAAACGTAAAGAGGTTTGTCGCCATCAGGACAAACCTCTTTTTTTGTTTATTCATTTAATGTAAAGTAAATCCATGGCTGATCAAAGAATGGAAAAAGATTTATTAGGCGAACTTCATGTTCCCAAGGATGCTTACTGGGGAATTCACACGCAGCGTGCGATTGATAATTTCCGCATCAGCGGCGGAAGCGTAAATCCGTTACTCATCCGGGCGCTGGCCCATGTCAAGAGAGCCTGTTGCCTGGCCAATACCGAAACGCGTCACCTTTCCCCGGAAAAGTCCAGGGTCATCCAACAGGCCTGCCTGGAAATATCGGAAGGAAGGCTTGCCGATCAGTTTCCCGTGGACGCCCTTCAGGGCGGCGCGGGAACATCGACCAACATGAATGTCAACGAAGTCATCGCCAACCGCGCCATCGAACTTATGGACGGGCAGAAAGGCGATTATCGCATCATTCATCCGCTGGAAGACGTAAATCTTCATCAATCCACCAATGATGTCTATCCGACGGCAGTCAAGGCGGCCGTTATTTTCAGACTCCGTGATCTCGCCGTTGCCATTTCCGGGCTGCAGGGCGCATTTCAGGAAAAAGAAAAAGAATTCGCAGCCATGGTCAAGATGGGACGGACCGAAATGCAGGAAGCCGTCCCGATAACGCTGGGGGCCGAGTTTTCCGCGTTTGCCGAAGCAATCGGCCGCGACCGGTGGCGGACGTTCAAATGCGAGGAACGCCTGCGCGTGGTCAACCTGGGCGGCACGGCCGTCGGAACGGGACTTGCCGCGCCGCGTGACTATATTTTTCTGGTTATTGAAAAGTTAAGAGAAGTAACGGGTCTGGGATTCTCCCGCGGAGAAAACCTCATGGGCGAGACAGCCAATGCCGACACCTTTGTTGAAGTCTCAGGCATGCTCAAGGCCCATGCCGTCAATCTGATCAAAATCGCCGGTGACTTGCGCCTGATGAATTCTTTAGGCGAAATCCGTCTGCCCCAACTGCAGGCCGGCTCGTCCATCATGCCCGGCAAAGTCAATCCCGTCCTGGCGGAAGCAGCCATCCAGACGGGCATTAAGGTAATTGCCAATGATGGCATCGTAACCGAAACGGCAGCCCGCGGCACCCTGCAAATCAATGAATTTCTGCCCCTGCTGGCCCATGCCCTTTTAGAATCATTGGATTTGCTGATCAACATCAATGGACTGCTCACCGGACATGTGCGCGCGATTGGGGCCAACCGGGAAAAATGTGAAGAATATTTCAATGCCAGTCCGATGATCATCACGGCTTTGCTGCCGGTGATCGGTTATGATAAAGCCACGCAGTTCATGACGGAATTTTCTGCGGGAAACGAAAAAAACATGCGGCGGTTTCTGGAAGAAAAACTAGGCCTTGAATTGATCGATACGATATTTTCTCCCTATCAGTTAACCGCTCTGGGCTATAAGGATAAAAAATAGTGGATAACACACCAAAAGGAAACCGGCTGCATATTGCACTGATGGGACGGACCAATGTCGGCAAGTCCAGCCTGCTGAATTTAATGCTGGGTCAAGACATCGCCATCACCTCGCCTGTTGCCGGAACAACGACTGATGTCGTGGAAAAAGCAATGGAACTATTGCCGCTGGGTCCCGTGTTGTTTCTGGATACCGCCGGCCTTGATGATGTTTCGGAACTCTCCGGCGCGAGGCTGAAAAAAACGGCCAAAGTCTTCGACCGTGCCGATGTCATCATTTTAGTCACCGAAGCGGATGTGTGGACGGATTTCGAAGAAGCCGTTCTGGCCGAAGCACAAAACCGTAAAATACCGGTATTGATTGTCATCAACAAAATTGATTTGCGCAGGCCTTCTGACGATCACCTGCAATTTCTGCAAACAAAAGCGCTGATTCTGACCGTTTCCTGCAATGACCAGACTATGCGACAGAAATATCTGGAAACCTTAAAGCGGCAATTGCTGGAACTGGCCCCGGCTGATTTTGTGGGTAATCCTTCACTCATCGGCGATTTACTGCCTCCGGGGGGTCTTGCCGTACTGGTTGTCCCTATTGATTTGCAGGCGCCCAAAGGCCGGTTGATTCTGCCTCAGGTACAAACCATCCGTGACGCGCTTGATTGCGATGCCATGACGCTTGTCGTCAAGG
>DFZJ01000082.1 GCA_002382045.1 Syntrophaceae bacterium UBA4059 | reverse complement strand
TTCAAATCCGGGCATCGGCTCCAGTGATATCAAGTAGTTAGCGAATCCAGGATAATGCCTTTCCTTCCACGATGATCAAGCTGTCGATTACGGCCAAAAAGAAGCAGTAATTCCGGAGCAAAAGAATGATGTTTTTCTTGGAAAAGTTGGGACGTCGCGTTTTGCTGATGCTGACGACATTTGCCGATACCATCGTTTTTGCCGGCAAGGTCTTTATACGCATTTTTCGACGCAAAACATACAGCAGCGCGATGCGTGAAGTTCTGGTTAATCAGCTCTACTTTACTTCCGTTCAAATTTTACCTGTTTTTCTGATCGCCTCCATTATCTTTGGTTCTCTGTTAATCGGTATTGTTTTTCAGTTGCTGAAAGATTTCGGATTAACCGGGTTCTTTGGTCATGTTTTAATGGGGCTGATCGTTACAGAATTATCGCCACTTTTAACCGTGCTGCTGATCACGCTGCGATCCGCTTCCGCGATCAATACGGAAATCGCCGTTATGAAGGTCAACCGGGAAATAAAAACCCTGGAAACTTTTCGTATCGACGTCATCGATTATCTTTTAGCGCCGAGAATCATCAATGGAATTATATCTATTGTATTGCTGAGCAGTCTTTTTTCTACGGTTTTACTCGTCAGCGGGATTTTGTTTTCGTGGTTGATTTTTGGAATGAGCATGGACGTTTATACAAATATTTTATTAAATTCAGCCAATTTTTCTGATATATTAATTGCGCTGTTCAAGTGTGCTGTTTATGGATTTTTTATCACCTTGATCCCTATTCGTTCAGGTTTGCGGGCGTCACATGAACTTACCAGTATTCCCATTGCCGTATCCCATGGCATGGTTAGTGTATTTTCGGCGATACTGATTATTGAGGTGCTGTCATTATTAACAAAATTACTCTAAATTTATTTGACGGTGAGCCATCGCTCAACGGGTCATTGAACCAGTTCCTGCTGGACCATTCTGTTCAAGTGGCGCCGATCTCCGTGGATATTCCCCTGATTTCCAATCAGAATGTTTACATGAATATTGCGCTGATCAAACAGTTTCATGAAAATATGCCGAAGCACCAGGCTCGTGAGCTGGCGGTTGAATACTTGCAGCGTTTAGATATTGGACATATTGCAGACAAGCGCAATCCGGCATTAACCCCGGAAGAAAGATTCTGCGTGATGATGCTGAGAGCCGCTATGGTCAAGGACGCGATGCTGGTGATTGATCAGCCGTTTAAAATCATTCCTCACCTGAAAGATATTCAATATGTGATAACCGCCTTGAAAAAAATTGACGATTTATACTTTAGCTGTCATATATATGATTATCTATGGATGAAAGAAAAGTATGGTGAGTTATGACATTGAGCCGCGAACTTAAAGTTGGTCTTTTCATCGGCTGCACGGCTGTTACGATTATACTGGCCTTGTTTTTTCTGGCTGCGGGAAAAGGTTTCTTCGAAAAGATGCATGTCTTCACCCTTTCCTCCAAATCCGGCGACGGTTTTACCGAGGGCATGCCGGTTGTTTTTTCCGGATTCAATATCGGTAAAGTCCAGGCTCTGGAACTCGATGATAAGGGGATCGTTTTGATCAAAATAAAAATTCCCGACCGGCATGTTAAATGGATCAGATCAGACAGCAAATTTGTTTTATATCGTCCGCTCATCGGGGCCGCCCGCATTGATGTTAATACCTCTAATCTTAACAGTTCTCCCCTGGATACAAATCAGATTACGGAAGTCACCGTTGTCAATGATATTAATGATGCCATTGCCAAAGTTGAGCCCGTGTTGGAGCAAGTGACCCAGATTGCCGAGAATATCGAACATCTTACAAGAAACCTGTCCGATCCCAAAGGGGATTTAAATCGCGCGTTGAGCAATGCTGAAAAAATCACGTCAAACCTCGCGTCTAAGAAATCACTTGTGGAAATGGCCGTCTCCGATGAGGAGAGCGTCAAAGCCCTGAATGACTCTCTGAAAAAGCTCAAAGACATAACGACCAGCGTTGACCGGATTCTTAAAAAAGTCGACAAGATGGCAGATAAAACCGATCACGAGATATATGGTAAGAACGGCGCACTGCCTCAAATCAATGTCATCCTCAGAGATATTGTCGGCAAGCTGCAAAAATTGGATAAAACAGTTGATAATATTAATAAAATAAGCACTGACACATCGGAAGGCATGAAAGATTTTCACATTCTTCGTTCCGACATAGACGACGCTGTGAACGCGTTAGGCGACGTCGTAAAAAAACTGGACGCCATCATCGGGTCGAAAAAATCCCCGGAGTTTAAAGTCCCATGAAAAAGTTACTGTCGTTAGCATTGGCTTTATTGATTTGTGCCTGCGGCACGGTGACGCCGGTTCCTGCCTGGAAGGAAAATGCTTACAGGCATTTGGATGATTACAAGACCAGTTTTTTGACCGGCAGGGAAGAATCGACAGAGCCTCATTTTGTGAAGGCCAGAAGGGAGATGGCTGCCGGCAACGATTTGAGTATTTTGACCATTGCCTACTTAACAAAATATTCCCTGCACACTGCGTCACTGGAAAGTTTCGATTCAAGCGAGTTTGCAAAACTATACGGATTGGAACCGAACGCTGTTGATATGGCGTATTGTCATTTTCTAAAAGGTAATTTCAGTGCCGTGGATGCCAGGGCGCTGCCTTCCCGTTATACCGGCGTCCTGAAAGCCGCATTGAGCAAGGATTTGACTGCAGCCGCCCGCGAGATTGCCGCCATTGACGATCCGCTTTCGCGTCTGATTGCCTGTGGCGTCTGGGTCAGGTACTTGCCCTCAGATGAGACTATCCTGCAAATGGCTATTGCCACGGCTTCGGCTAATGGTTGGCGCAGGCCGCTCTGGGCGTATTTGACTAAACTGCAAACCTATTATTTTGAACAAAATGATGTGATCAAAGCCAATACCATCAAGGCCAGACTGGATCTGTTGAAAAAAGATTAACGCAGTCCATGGAATCAGGGTCAGAATGGAGACCCCATGGGAAGCGGTGCTTCTCACCGATCATATCGATAAAGAGAATAATATTCTTTTTGCGATGGCCGATGATCGTTTATCAACGGAAACTCAAGAAAAATTATTTGAAGGTTTTGCGAAAATTGAAGCGTCCCGGATCGGCGCTGGAAGACATGAAGAGTTTCATGCGCTTTTGCACAAACGGGGTGACGTTTATTTGAAAAAAGGGACATGATCTCTCTAACCAATGAAATGAGAGCATGTCCCTTAACCGTTTGATGATTGCCGACTTTTACTTTGCGGCAGGCGGCGCAGCGGGCGTTGCGGGTGCAGCCGGTGCAGCCGGTGCAGCCGGAACTTCAGGTGCGGGGGCAATGCCTAATGCCTCCATTGCTTTCAGGGCTTTTTCCTTTATGGGTGTGGCTGCCGCAATGGCATCGGCCATATTCCCTGCTTTAAAGGTTTCCTGTACTTTGGCGAAGTCTGCTTTGATGGCTTCAAGCGCGGTCTTTGCCTCCGCCAGTTTCTCGACGGTCATGTCTTTCGGAAGCTTCTTGGGTTTGAGCTGGGAAAGTTCATCCACTTTGGCCTGGATGGCTCCGACCATTTGAGGAACTTTCTGACTCAGATCTGTCCATTTCTTGGTCAGTTCATCTTTTTTGGCTGTGGCCGCCGCCAGGACATCCTTCGCCTTGGCGGGTATGGCTTGTGCTTCGGCTAAAGCAGCCTCGTATTCCTTCTTCTCCATTTTGTCTTGCGCGGAAGCCAGAGCGGTTTCCAGTGCGGCCATCTGTTCCGGAGCAAATTTCCCGGCTTCAACCTTGGTGGCATTGACCGCCTGTTCCGCGGCTTGCACTGCCAGTTGGGCCGGTTCTTTCTGGCTTGAACAGGCCATTAAAAGAATAAAGGTAAAAAATGCCGCCACAATAATTAAAATGTTTCTTTTCATCTGTTTCTCCTTTCAAATTTTGTTCATGATCAATGGTTTACATTGCATGCGGAATCTTACATCCTTTGACGCTAAAAAGTAAATTAAAATTTTGCGCGCAATATAAAAATTACCGCTTGGGTTGTCAAGGCAGTCGCTCTATTCATCGATGGATATATTATAAACGTCTAAGATGAGAGGTGTGAACCACAAAAGAGCCAGCACAAAGATATGAAACATTCCAGCCGGCTGGTGATGACGTCTTCCATTCGAGCAAAGTTAGACAATTAAAATATGGATTCTTATCCTGGGTTTGGTTCACATCCGTAAAACCGGCTGCAAGGTACTCTCGGTGCATGGAAGGGTTCCATGCAAAGCCATCCTATTTGTGAATGTCAGCCATCTTCGAGCATCTAAAGGTCATACAATGTTTCATCTTTACGCGGTTTGCGGAAAGTTGCCGACTTGCGGCGCCGCTTTTTCCCGAAGGGATCTTCAGAAGTCAGAATATCTCCCATTTCTTCATCGATTTGATCCGGGTCGTCACCTGCCTCCAGGCGGCTCAAGGCTTCCTGAAAACCGTCACCCAGGTTCATTCCTGTTGTTTCCGACAATTTTCGCATCAACTTTGCCGCGGCCTTCGGATCATCGTCTTTTATTTTTTCAGCCTCCGCCGCGAGCTGCATCATCGCTTTTTCCATTTTGCTTTCATCAAAACCCTTTAACGGATCATCCGTGGCTTCGTCCTTTCCGGCGCCGGTAATGGCTGCAAATACTGACATCTGGCGGGTCAAACGGGCCGTTTTGCATTTCGGACAAGTAGGAATCTTAACAGTGTTAACCGATTTGGAAAAAAAATTATAGATCGTGTTGCATTGTTTACAGTAAAATTCGTAAATCGGCATGTCGCTGCCACCTCCTGTATATTTTTCGTCAATCCGTTAATAAATGGCGTCAGGATTTTTGTAAAGTTATTTATTTTTTCCGAAGAATCCGGACGCCTTGCGGCGGGCGTTTAATAAAGGCGTCGGATGCATTATTATAATTATTGGCGCGATTTCTGGAGGTTCAGGCGATAGGGGTAATGGTCTGCTTAGATATCCTGCAAAGACGCCCCGGAGCTTCTCAACTTCGGGGCGTCTTCTTGATAATCGCCCGGAGGACCAAAACAGTCCAGGTGGGCGCACTTTAGAAATTATTTTTTATAGCTGTACCAGCCTTCGCCGGTCTTCTGACCAAATTTGCCTTCCGTGTATCTCTTCACAATACTCGGGGAGGGGAGATCCGCGGGATTGCCGGACTCTAAGAAATGGCCCATGCAGACATCGTATGTCAGATCGATACCCGTCAGATCATTAAGGCGGAAGGGACCCATGGGATGGCCGGCTCCGTAAACACAGGCTTTGTCGATATCTTCGAAAGAGGCCACGCCCATTTCGAGCATCCAGAGGGCTTCTTTCTGAATAACGGCGAAAATACGGTTCAGGACGAATCCATCGACTTCCTTTTTGATGTGAATAGGAATTTTTTCAATTTTCAGGCAGAAGTCCATCATGCACTTTGCCGTTTCGTCCGAAACATGGGGGCCCTGGACGACTTCCACCAGTTTCATAACCAAAGCCGGATTGAAAAAGTGGAGATTGCAGACCTGAGCAGGACGATGGGTCGCCGTCGCAATTCTGGAACTGACAATGAAGGAGCTGTTGGTCGCCAGGATGGCATTGGGCGGTGCAATCTTGTCGAGGTCGGCAAATATTTTCCGCTTGAGATCAATTCTTTCCAGAACGGCTTCAATGACCACATCGGCGTCTTTCGCGGCTTCTTTCAGATCGCCGTTGAAGGAGATTCTCGCGCGGGCAGCCTTGGCTGCATCTTCCGTCATTTTGCCTTTCTGTACACGCCCCGCCAGATAGGTATCGACAAACTTTTCGGCTTTTTCCAGAACGGCCGGAATGACGTCCGTACTGACTGTTTTGAAACCGGAAAGGGCGCACTGCAGGGCGATCTGGTGGCCCATGTTACCGGCGCCAACAACACATACATTTTTCACATCTTCAATCTTCATAGTTCTTCCTCACTTTCAATTTATTTTTTTCGCATATTAGGATCAATTATTTAAGATGGTTCTTGCCCGGAATAATGATTGAGCGTTATACTAACGGGCATCCTATTGTCAAGTCAAAAATAACTCGTCAGAAGACTGCTGTCATTCATGAATAATTAAATATTTCAAATACATATTCATATTCCAACACCATCTAAGTTAAAGCCGGGCGCGGCGGATGCGCGCCTTGGTTTGAAACGGGGATACAACAGACCGCTCCCGGTCAAAATGACAACCGGCCATTCCACGCCACGGATAAAGACCAACGGGGCTTCCTTTCTGATATTCAATCCCGGCCGTGACCGTTCGACTATTGGTTCATCAAGAGTCTTACCAATGGCCTGCAAGATAGCGTTCGCGCCGTCAAGTCACAAAAATGAAATTTGTCTTGATAACTCTTTGATTTAAATTTGATACAGACTTGCTTTGCCTTGGTCCAAGCATCCGGTTATTGTGAAAAACATTGACAAAAGCTGCAATCAATATATAGGTACATCGCAATATTTAAGGGAGTGTTCTATCCATGTTTGGTATCGGTGTGCAGGAACTGATTATCATCGCGATCATCGCGCTTTTAATCGTCGGGCCCAAAAAGCTGCCTGATCTGGCTAAAACGCTGGGCAAAGGCTTTAGGGATTTCAAAAATGCAACCGAAGGCGTCGGTGAAGATCTGAAAGACGCCTTGAAAGAAGAAGAGGAACCCAAAGCCGATGACGGCCTGAAAGATTCACTGCTGTTAAAAAAGCCTGATACGGAAGAGGCGAAAAACGAAGCATCCGGTGATGACGCCGGGAAAAAACAAAATCCAACATAACTTCTGCAATTCAAGCACCCGGCAAAACGGCACATGATGGAACCCAACGAAGATTTGAAAATGTCTTTGACCGAACATTTAATTGAACTGCGCAAGAGGCTGACGAACTCGCTGATTGCCGTGGGACTGGGTTTTTTCGTCAGCTATTATTTTAAAGACTGGCTGTTTGCCATCCTCACAAAACCTTTGACCGACGCTCTGCCGAAAAGCAGTTATCTGATTTACACCGGTCTGACCCAAGCTTTTTTCACCTACATGAAAATTGCTTTTTTTGCTTCCCTGATTATCACCAGTCCGTTCATCATTTATCAGGTATGGAAATTTATCTCTCCGGCGCTGCTTCCCAAAGAGAAAAAAATGGTGGTGCCTTTTGTCTTTTTTTCCACGTTGCTCTTTTTAAGCGGCGTTACATTCGGCTATTTTGTCGTTCTGCCAACGGCCTTTGAATTTTTTGTCAGTTTCAATAATGAATACCTGCGGGCGATGATTTCATTTAGTGATTATCTGTCCTTTCTGGTGACCTTTTTGCTTGGTTTCGGCTTATCTTTCCAGTTGCCGATCCTGATTTTCTTTTTGGCGAAACTCGGCATCGTCACGGATAAACTGCTCTCCCGAAACAGGAAGTATGCCATCCTGGTTATATTTGTTGTTGCCGCGATCTTAACGCCTTCGCCGGATGCCTTAAGCCAGATTTTGATGGCCATCCCCTTGATATTCCTTTATGAAGTGAGCATCTTCGTCGCAAAGTTTGCCGCCA
>DFZJ01000041.1 GCA_002382045.1 Syntrophaceae bacterium UBA4059 | reverse complement strand
AAATGACAAGGGCATTGTCGTGCGCGGCGCCAAAGCCCATCAAACCGGCGCGGTCAACTCCCACTGGGTCCTGGTGATGCCGACGATTGCCATGACCAAAGACGATGCGGATTACGCCGTATCCTTTGTATGCCCGGCAGACGAGAAAGGCATTTTTTACATTTACGGACGTCAGTCCTGCGATACCCGGAAGCTCGAAGGCGGCACGATCGACGTGGGCAACCATGAGTTCGGCGGCCATGAAGCCCTGATGGTCTTTGATAATGTTTTCATTCCATGGGAAAACGTTTTGATGTGCGGCGAAACTGAATTTTCCGGCATGCTGGTGGAGCGCTTTGCCGGTTACCATCGTCAGAGCTACGGCGGCTGCAAGGCCGGCGTCGGTGACGTGCTGATCGGCGCGGCGGCTACGGCGGCGGATTACAATGGCGTGGCGAAGGCTTCTCACGTTAAAGACAAGCTGATCGAGATGACGCATTTGAACGAAACATTATTTTCCTGCGGCATCGCCTGCTCGGCGCAGGGCCACAAAACGGCATCCGGCACGTATCTGATTGACCTTTTGCTGGCCAACGTCTGCAAGCAGAACGTCACGCGGTTTCCCTACGAAATTTGCCGTCTGGCCGAGGATATCGCGGGCGGCATGATGGTCACCATGCCTTCCGAAAAGGATTTCAAGAATCCGGAAATCGGCAAGGTTCTGGAAAAATACATGCAGGGCAACGCCAATGTTTCCTGTGAAGATCGCGCGCGCATCATGCGCCTGGTCGAAAACCTCACGCTCGGTACGGCGGCTGTCGGCTACCGCACCGAATCGATGCATGGCGCCGGATCGCCTCAGGCGCAGCGCATCATGATCGCCCGTCAGGGCAATCTGGAGCAGAAGAAAAAACTGGCCAAGAAAATTGCCGGCATCAAGGATGAAAAGAAATAATTTACAATCGCCTGTAGACCCAGCAATGCCAGTACAGGAAAAAAGCTTCGCTCCCGCCCAGACGCAACAGTTTTTTGGAAATGGCCCGGACGTCTTTTTGCCTGGAAACTTTATGATCGGCCAGATAGATGCCGAGGAGTCCGCGGGTAATTAAATGGTGAAATTTTGCGTCGGGCAGATTCGCAACGCTTGCCTGCGCCTGGTTGTAAAAATGACAGAGCCGGCAGCATAATTGTTCATTATTTTCATAATAAGAGCAAAAGTTTAAATCCATACCGTTTAGGTCTTCCTCCTGGTCAATCAGATAATCCAAAAGGATATGCAGACCCTGGACCCATGGGAAATAAGCGTTTTTAATTTTACCGACCCGTGCAGCGGACGTTTCCTGGTTAAACAGTTGCGAAACAATGCAAAAGATACCCAGCGTCGAGCCCGCACAGGCGGCAAACTCATACCAGGCCATCGGGGGCAGGTTTTTTTCGTGTTCGGCAAACCACGCTTGCAGCCTGGGCACGCGTTCATCTTTTCGAACATGTTTATGCACCTGTAAATCAATATAGACACTTGCCAGTTCCCGGACCACCGCCGCGCCCAGAGGATAATTGGAAAGACGACCCAGGGCATCCCTGCAGGTCTGCACCAGTGCGGCCAGATAGCCGCCGTCGTCTTGTTCCCGCCGGAAACGATAATAGGCGGTCAGCGGCGCTTCCGGAGTCAGGGTTTGCAGCATGGATTCGTGCAGCGCGCGGAAATCCTCCGGGTCCTGCGATGTGCTGCGGTCGCAGAGATTGTCCAGATAATCGCTGATCGTCTGATAGGCGACAATAAAATGAATGGCGTCTTTATAAGAACGACCGGCAAGCAATCCATAAAGGGAACCGCCTTCGCAGTGAAATGTTTTTGCTTCGATGCTCGCTGTTGCCTGACGGCGCAATTCCGGATCGGGAATTTTTTGAGCGCGCTCTTTCCATTGTTGCAGGCAGGCACGCGTCACCGGCTGCACCTTCAGAATCATTTGGGTGGTCAGTGAGATGAGATTGGTCGGTACCTGCAAGTTATGCCCCTTCATTGAATGAATACATGACGAATCTTTAGCACAGCCTTGATCGTATCACAAGAGCGGGCGAATTGATCCATTGACCGGTCTTGAATATCTATGGTAGCAGTTTATTCCATGGTGATGCAATGAAAAATACAGCCAGGACAGAGCCGGATGTTATTGTCATCGGCGGCGGCGCGGCGGGTCTGATGGCCGCAGGGAAAGCAGCCCAGTCGGGTGCCCGCGTTTTGCTTTTGGAAAAGACGGACAGCCCGGGCAAAAAGATTCTGATCAGCGGCAAGACGCGCTGCAATCTGACCAACGCTGCCGACCTCCGGACGTTTATTGCCATGTATGGTCCAAACGGCCGTTTTCTGCACAGCGCGTTTTCCCGTTTCTTTCGTCCGGAACTGCTCGCTTTTTTCGAACAATATGGTCTGACCACCAAAGTGGAACGCGGCGGCAGAATTTTTCCTGTTTCCGATGACGCCCGCGATGTGGTGCGTGTTTTTCAGAAATACCTGGCTGAAAATAAAGTCCATACCATTTTCAATGCCCGGGTCAGCTCTGTGACCCGTCCTGAAAATTCCCTGTTTTCCGTTCAAACGACAAATGGTCATTATCGTGCCCCGTGTGTCATTATCGCGACCGGCGGCGCTTCCTGGCCTCGCACCGGTTCGGAAGGCGACGGCTATCCCATCAGCGCTGCGCTGGGCCACACGGTTATCAAGCCCAGACCCGCTCTGGTTCCCCTGATGGTTCGTGAACAAAAGCTTGCCGGGTCCATGCAGGGTGTTTCTCTGCGCAATGTCCGCGCCACAGCGTTTCAGGGGGAAGCCGCAACGGTGGATTCAGCCCTCACCCCCGGTTGTAATTATGGCCGCGGTGAAAAGAAAATTCCCCGCGCACCGGTTATTGAAAGCCGTTTTGGGGAGATGCTTTTTACGCATTTCGGTCTGGGCGGGCCGATTATTCTGCTGATGAGTCTGTCCGTTGTTGAAGCGCTGGAAAACGGACCGGTTTCGATCCTGATTGATTTAAAACCCGCCCTGACGAAAGATCAGTTACGGAAACGGCTTCAGTTGGATTTCAACCATTTTGGCAAAAGAAAAATGGCTACGATTCTGAAGGAATACCTGCCGGCAAAAATGATTGAACCTTTGATGATTCTTTCCAGCATGGACGAAGCAAAACAGGGGCATCAGGTAAGCGCCGCCGAGCGGGAAAAGATGATCGACGGGCTCAAAGCGTTGCGTTTCAACATCAAAGCCCCGCTGCCCCTGGCCAAAGCCATTGTGACGGCGGGAGGCGTCACGCTTGATGAAATCGATCCGCGTACGATGTCGTCCAAAAAAATCCCCGGCCTTTATTTTTGCGGCGAGGTCATGGATATCGACGCGGATACCGGCGGTTATAATTTGCAAGCCGCATTCTCAACAGGGCATCTGGCCGGAGAAAGCGCCGCCGCTCATTGGCGTGCTAAGTTCTGTCCTTGATAAATGTTCATAAATATTATAGTAATGAAACGCGAATCGAGGAAATACAAATATGATTTTAGGACAGAAGCAACTCGACGAGATACACGATGCTTTGACAAAAAATCTGATAGGCTCCGGTGTCCAGAGCGTTATGCTGATTGATACGGCCGGCAATGTCATCGCATCGATTTTTAACGGCAATGAAACAATCGACCTGTATTCACTGGCTGCGCTGGCTGCGGCCAACTTTGGCGCCATGAGCTGTATGGCCAAGATTGTGGGTGAAGATGAATTTTCTCTCTTATTCCATAAAGGTGAAAAGGAGAATCTTTACTTTTGCAAAGTCAATGAAGAATTGCTGCTGGTGAATATCTTCGATAATCAAATTTCACTTGGTTTTCTCAGACTGAAAATGGCGAAAGTCGTGGAAGAATTGCTGGCAGTCGTGGCAGAGTAGTTTAAAGATATTTTCAAATACAAAAAAGTACTTGGTCTTATTACGGCTTTAGAATGTCAGGGGGGGGCCGATTGGCATTTATTAATTTGAAAGATAGAGTGATTCAAGCCAAAATAGTTTATTATGGTCCCGGAAGATGTGGCAAGACAACGAATCTTGAATATGTATACGAGAAATGCCGTCCCCAGGTCAATTCAGAGATGGTCACCGTTAAAACGCAGGGCGACCGCACGTTGTTTTTTGATTTTTTCCCTCTGGACATGGGAAAAATTGGCGGGTTTGACGTCAAAATTCAACTCTACACCGTTCCGGGTCAGGTGAAGTATGATTCAACAAGACGGCTTGTTTTAAAAGGCGTTGACGGCGTTGTATTTGTCGCGGATTCCGCAGTGGGCCGCCGGGAAAAAAATATTATTTCCATCCGCAATCTCGAAGATAACCTCAAGATTTACAATAAGGATATTCACGATATCCCTCTGGTGATTCAATACAATAAAAGAGACCTTGCCGAAGAAGGCATCGAAATTCTGGACATTGAAACTCTGGAAAAAGATCTCAACACAGAGTTAAGAGTTCCCTCATTTGAAGCCAGCGCTGTTGCCGGGGATAATGTCGTTCTGACCCTTAAAAAAATTATTTCCCTGACGCTGGCGTCTCTGGAAAAGCAATTGAAATAGGAGTCATCACATGGCCAATAAAGAAGAGTCGTCATTTCTTCAGGGGGTAGAAAGTCGTCTGGACAGCCTTTTCGGTGAAGACCCGAAACCGGTTAAAGAAAAAGATAGGGACGCCCCTCGACGGCAGATGGAAAAAGTTGCCGCTGACTTGAAAACGAAGGATTTTCGTGAGACTCAAATTCTCAAAGTAACAAGCCCTGAAGCGGAAATTTCTCCAGGAGAACCCGATCTGCGGGATCAACCATCCTTTGCCCGGGATGCAGCGGCCCCGCTTGACGAGGACATGCGGGACATCCCACCCGTCAACGAAGCAAGCGTCCCCTCCGCGGTCTCTTCAGAAACAGTTAAAGTCCAGGATAGATCAGCTTTTATTTCTGAAATCGAAAAACGCTTCTCCGCAATTTTCGGTGATGACGATAAGGATGCCGGTGCTGTTAAAGAAACTGAAGATAAGGCCGGGATGGAGGAAATTAAAGCGTCTGATCACGCCACGGAAGAGGTTGCCCTTCCGTCGGCGGCCGTCCTTCAATCCCCTTTAAGAGATTTGAAAAGCATCGTTCTTTCCCTCGAATGGGAAATCAACGATCAGATCCTGGCGCAATTCGAAGATGAGGTCAATAAATTGCATCTGTTCTATACAGGTGATCGCATTCTCCAGGGATTGTTAAGAATTCTTCGTTTTGTGGGAAGGTATGTCCGGGTCAAAGGCGCCAGTTCCAATCAGGACACCATCAACCTGTTGATGTCTGTTTATGACCATCTGGAAGCCGTCATGGTTACGGAAGGGATGACGGAGGCCGGCAAACGCATTTTTTTAATGGAAAGTATTAAACAATATCAATCATGGGTGGAAAAGGCGGATATTGATGGCGCTGTGGAGACAAAAGCCCCGGAAGCGCCTGTTGAAGAGTTGAAGCCGCTTGAAATGGAACGGTCGGAAGAGATCATTCATGAAGAGCAGGATCGTCCTGCACCGGCGCAGCCGGCCCCCGTAGACGAAATACTGCTGCCCGCGCGAAGCGAGGATGAGGAAAGAATCATTACGGCCATGAAAGATCTGCCGCCTGATGAAGCATTTGCTTATGCGCGCGATGAGTTGAAAAAAACTTTCCAGAAGGAGATCGACGCCCTGAAAGAAGAGATTCGACTTCTTAAAAGTGGCGGATGACGGGTGTCTTAAAAATCAGAAACAAAAAACAGGGGCGCGAAAATGATTATTTTTTGTGAGGAATGCGGGGAAAGATATATCATTGAGAACGAAGAAATAAAAGGTTCGGAAATGGTTTTCAAATGCCGTGTCTGCAAGGATGTCATCCGTGTTCCGATAGAGAAACTTAACCTCAAGTCTGATGAAAAAGCGAAAATCAAGCCTGAAAAGAATTAGAGCCTTCAGGCAAAACATCATTGACCGGATCAAACCGTTTCGGTAAGGACGCTTGAATGGAAAATAAAAAAGAATTGTTTGATTTACAGCGGGAGAAGCGGGAGCTGGATGCCTTTTTGTCCACGTTTGCAGACACAGACGCATCTCTTTTTCCTGAAAACATTATCCAGCCGAAAGAGCCCTCTTCCTTTTCAGCGGAAATCAAGCTGGAGCTTGAATCTGCCCCACGGGAAATATCCGGTCTGGAGATGGAAATGCCCGCGCCAAAGCTTGAAGAAGTCCTTGAACCTGCGGAAATCAAGCTGGAAATGGAATCAGCTTCCCGGGAAATAACAGGTCTGGAGATGGAAACACCCGAACCGAAGATTGAAGAGCCAAGCGACGAACCGGGCCGTGAAGAAAAAGTGTTTGTGCCGGACGATCACGAAATTCGTTCCGGGTTAACCGATACGATCGTGATCAAGCCTCCTGAAATGCCAGCGCAGGAGCGCGAGCCGGCGCCTTCATTTGCGCCGTTTGAAGAAGAAAAGAAGGCGGAAATTCCGCCCGAAAGAACCGATGCGGAAGGCGCTCAGATGCCGGAGAATTTTGAAACAATGACGCGGTTTGACGAAATAACGCCGTCGGACGGGCCCGGGATGCCCAAAACGCCTCCGCCGGAAGAGGAAAAAATACCACCGAAAAAGGCTCCGGAAAAGAAAGCGAAAAAAACTAACGCCTACGATTTCGCACCGGAAAATAAAAGTACCGGTATGGGAAAGTGGCTCTGGATCGGCATTTCAGTCATTGTGTTAATTGCTGCGCTGGTCGGATATTTCTTATTTTCTCCATTGCAGGGCGGTAAAATGATTGATGTCATCAAATCTTATATCTCTCTTTCCAAGACGCATCAGGGTATCGCAGCGACATCCGTTCAAGGCATCAATCTGATTCAAGTCCGGCAAAAACTGATTCATAATGAAAGATTGGGGAAAAACATCAGAGTGCTGGAAGGCCTTGTTGAAAATTCGACGGATCGTCCTGTTTCCAGAATAAAAATCGCGGCGAATCTTTATAACGCTGAAGGTGTAGTGCTTTCGTCAACGGAGTCTTTCGGCGGCAATATTATTATTGATGAAAAACTGGAAAGTCTCGATGCCCATGCGATTCTGGCGGCTCTTAAAGACGTAAAAACGATGGAAGACAGAGTTCAACCCAGGGGGCAAATACCCTTCATGATTGTTTTCACCAGCGAGCCTTCAGAAGTTTTCAGGGTCGCCGCCTTGCCGGTTGATTTAAAAAAGCATTAATCATGCCCTGCAATAAGATATTGCTTGCTATTAATCAGCTTTGCCTGTAGAACCCCCGCAGGAATAGCGATACATATTGACCTTCCCACCTTTCTTCGTCGGAAATTTGCTAAGGGTAATCCCGCTAATCACAATAGAATCCAACTGTTTTGCCGTATTGGAGAACAGGTCTTTCTAACGCCGACAAGCGTTTGCAAGGGCTTGCCTTTACCAGCCTTATAACGGTTTTCACTGGATTTAAATTTTAATCGTTGCTGGTAACATACAATAAAGGAAAAGAAATGAGTTTTGAGAAGTTTAAGTTAGATGAAAAAATACTGGCGGGTATTTACGCCGCCGGTTACAAGAAACCGACGCCCATTCAGGCCGAGTCCATTCCTTCCATTATGGAAGGCAGGGATCTTATGGGCTTGGCCCAGACCGGAACCGGGAAAACGGCCGCTTTTGTGCTGCCGATTTTACAACGTCTGATGCCCGGGCAGCGCGGTCCTATTCGCGCCCTGATCATCGCGCCGACAAGGGAATTGTCTGAACAGACCCATGAAGCCATTGGGCAACTGGGCAGAAAAACGGGGCTGAGCAGCGCATCCATTTATGGCGGCGTCAGCATTAACACCCAGATCAATCGACTGCGATCACGCGTCGATATCATCTCGGCCTGTCCCGGTCGCCTGCTTGATCATATCGGTCGCGGTTCGCTGGATCTATCCAAGGTGGAAGTTCTGGTTCTGGATGAAGCAGACCACATGTTTGATATGGGGTTTCTGCCGGACGTCCGCAGGATTGTCAAACATCTGCCGGCTCACCGTCAGACCCTGCTTTTCTCCGCGACCATGCCCGGTGAGATTCGCTCTCTGGCCGATGATCTGCTTTCCGACCCTGTTCATATTCAGATTGGAGATACGGCTCCGGTGATGACCGTTTCTCACAGTTTTTACCCGGTTCAAGCGGACCAGAAAACCGCTTTGCTCAAGGATATTCTGGAGAAAACCGACACGGAATCCGTACTGGTCTTTACCCGGACCAAATCGCGCGCCAAAAGCCTGGCCGAGCAATTAAACAGAGTGGGTCATAAGGTGACCTCTCTGCATGGCAATCTGACACAGCAGAAACGCAAGCAGTCTCTCGATGGATTTCGGGATGGCCGTTATGAAGTAATGATTGCCACGGATATTGCCGCGCGCGGCATTGATGTGACTCGCATCTCGCATGTGATTAACTATGATATGCCGTCCACATCGGACGCTTACACGCATCGGATCGGCAGAACCGGACGCGCCATGAAGACCGGGGATGCGTTTACTTTTATGACCGGGGATGACGGCGAACTCATGCGTTCGCTGAAGAAAATGCTCGGTGAGAAGTTACGGTATCAGAATGTTGAAGGTTTAACCATGGACCCGTCCATCTGTGAAGCGACGGGATCCCGCGCTCATCAGCTGACGAGACCCGGTAACAACAGCGGCAGAAAATCGTTTTCGCCCCGGACACAATCGGCCAAACGGCCTTCCCAACGTTCGTTTAAAGACGCAGGAAGGATGAGTTGGTCATCCCGCGCGCCGCAAGCGGCATAGCAATATCCTTTGAAACCGTGCAGGGGACTAAAGTGTTATCATGCTTTAGTCTCCTGTATCAATGCTGCCATCTGCGCATCTTTGTCCTTCCATAAATCTTGCACCCATAGCTGGAAGGCAGACTGGAATTCCTTGTCCCCTTCATAATCGCCATGCAGAAACCTTTGCGGTATCTCTATGGAAGAAGCTCGAACAACAACCCTTTTCACTTTGCCGCATAAAAAGTCCCCAAAGGACGGGATACCGTCCGGATAGACAATCGTAATATTCAGTAGAGAATTAAATTTATCTCCCAGCACACTCATGGCCAGCGCAATACCGCCAGCTTTGGGCTTCAGCAGGTATCGATAGGGGGAGTTTTGCCGGGCGTGTTTCGCCTTGGTCAATCGCGTTCCTTCCAGAAAGTTCATCACGCTGGTCGGCATGCGCGTAAATTTCTCGCAGGCCTTGCGGGTGGTTTCAAAATCCTTCCCTTTTTGCTCCGGATGCTTTTTCAGATAATCAACACTGTGCCGGCGCAAAAAGGGAAAATCCAGCGCCCACCAAGCCAGTCCCATCAGCGGCACCCAGATCAATTCGCGTTTGAGAAAAAATTTCATGAGCGGTATGCGCCGATTCAACAGCTTTTGCAGCACGAAAATATCCGCCCAGGATTGATGATTGCTGACCACCAGATACCAGCCGCGGTAATTTAAATGGTCCAGTCCCTGAACATTCCAGGTGGTTTTTTGAGTCAGTTTCATCCATTGACCATTGCAGGAAATCCAGTTCTCTGCAATCCACAGGAGGATTTTGTCGAGTACGCGCGTCATTGGCCCCAGAGGCAGTAAAAATTTTAGAATGGAAAAAACAATCAAAATCGGCACCCAGAATATTACATTCAAAGCCAGCAGGGACATTGATATACAGCCAACCAGCCATTTTGGCAGAAAATTCAACATTTCTATCTCCCGTCCATACGTTATGTTAAAACCTTAGCATGGGTTGCCTGATTGGTAAAGCATTACTAAATTCATGCCCCCTTTCCATAGCAATATTTGACCCGTTACGGTATAGATGAACCGTTATGAAATCAGAAATGGAGCAAAAACATCAAGGATGGATCGTCTATATGCTGCGCTGTTCGGACGGCAGCTTTTATACCGGCGCCACAAACGGACTCAAAAAGAGACTGATGGGACACAACCGGGGAACAGCATCCAAATATACGCGGTCCAGAAGGCCGGTGACCCTGCTGGCGACCAGCGTGGTCATGAGCAGAGGTGAAGCCTTGCGTCTGGAAATCAAAATAAAAAAATTGCCGAAAGCAAAAAAGATTGCCTGCTTGACAAGCAGTCGTTCGGGAAATGAATAATTAAATCTTTCCGCGGTAAACGGCGGAGTTTTGTCTGTTCTGGCTACTGCTGATATGTTCTTGCCGAAATCTCGGGGACGAACGTGTTTGTTTTCCATGAGGGATGCCGGAATATATCAACGGGATGCTGTGTCGCTTTCTTTATGGGAATGGTAGTTGTCCGCGCCGATAAAGTCGTTAACGGTCCCGTCTTTGGTTAATAGGCTCAAAGAGCTTTTCTGAATTTGGAATCTTCAAAATCACAGAATATTTTATTTTCTTTTGCCATTTTTTTGAGGCTCACCAACTGGGTCAGAGTATGCAGTTCAGCGATGACCTCCAGGCGCAGCAGAGACGTCTCGTTGATCACAAGGGCGATCTTCATCGTCTTGCGTGTTATTTCCAATTTGGCATCGAAGATTTTAAGTCTCTCCCTTTGCCAGTAATGCACTCACCAGGATCAGAGCCCCGCGCCCTGATCTTCAACGCATCAGAAAGGAAAATCCCATGGCTCTCACAGCACATAATCAAAAAGGCACAAAAAAACATATCAGAACAGTTGCGCTTTTTGCTCGAACTCGATGAGTTAAGTCCATTGAATGTTGACCGTAAGAAAGAGATCGCCACAATCCTCAGCCGGGATTTAGGACAAGAACAAGAGGCTAAAAAATATTTCACGGAATCTCCATAATTCTTCACGGTAGGATTTCACGGATTAAACCTCCCGGCAAATATGTAATTAACTTTACAAGCTTATCGCCTTATGCTATGAGGCAAAAAATAAGCAAGTTTATCTTTTTTCAGGAGTTGGAAAATATGTCCGGCCATTCAAAATGGAGCACCATCAAAAGGAAAAAAGGGGCGATTGACGCCAAACGCGGTAAGATATTTACCAAAATAATCAAAGAAATCACTCTGGCGGCCAGATTGGGCGGCGGCGACCTGGAAGGAAATTCCCGTCTGAGGCAGGCGGTCATGGCGGCCAAAGAAGAAAACATGCCGAAGGATAATATCGATCGGGCCATCAAAAAGGGCACCGGCGGCGGCGAGGGTGCGGCGGCTTATGAAGAGATTACTTATGAAGGCTACGGTCCCGGCGGCGCGGCGGTCGTTATCGATGTTATGACGGATAATAAAAATCGAACCGTGGCGGAGATTCGTCACATCCTTTCCAAGCATGGCGGCAATCTGGGTGAAAACGGCTGTGTATCCTGGATATTTTCAAAAAAGGGCAGTATCGTGATCGATAAAAAACTCATCGGTGAAGACGAGCTGATGGAACTGGCGCTGGAAGCCGGAGCGGAAGATGTGAAGACGGAAGACAATGAATATGAGGTAATTACGGAACCGGCGGCCTTTGAAGCGGTGAAAAAGGCGATAGACGACAAAGGCATCAAACATCTGGAAGCGTCCATCAGCAAGATTCCTTCCAATACGGTTAAGCTGGAAGCGGGCAAGGCGGAGTCCATGCTGAAATTGATGGAAAAACTGGAAGATAACGATGATGTCCAGAATGTGTACTCCAATTTTGACATCGATGAAGATGTCATGGAAAAGTTGAGCTAGAAAACTGATTTTTCACGAAAGTAGATATTTTGCGAATCTTAGGCATTGATCCCGGAAGCGTTGTGACCGGTTATGGGGTGATTGATAAAAGCGGCAACTATCTGCGTCATGTTATTCATGGTGAAATTAAACCCCCTAAAGCTTCGCTTTTGTCTGACGTCTTAATGGATATTTCCCGCAAGCTCAGGGATGTTATTGTTAAGACAAGCCCGCAGGCGGTTTGTCTGGAAAATATTTTCTATGGTAAAAATGTGCGCAGTTTAATCCGGCAGGCCCATGTTCGAGGCGTGGTGATTTTTACCTGCGCCGATTGCAGTATTCCCGTTTTTGAATTTTCACCGCTGGAAATAAAAAAGGCTGTTGTCGGTTACGGCCGGGCCGAAAAACGCCAGGTCCAGATGATGGTGAAGGCAATTTTAAAACTCGATACTCTGCCGCCCGCGGACGCCGCAGACGCTCTGGCCGCGGCCATCTGTCAGGCCAACTTCGCAAAGGAGCAGCCCATTTGATATGATCGCCCTACTGTCCGGTAAAATTGCATACAAGGGAATTTCCCATATTGTGGTGGATACGCAAGGTGTTGGTTATCGCGTTTTTATACCGCTCACGACTTTTTATGAGCTTCCCGAAGCGGGCGAGACGGTTACCTTGCATATTCATACATCCGTTAAAGAGGATGCGATCAACCTGTTTGGTTTTTACACGCGTGAGGAGCGCGAACTTTTCCAACTGATGATTTCCGTCAGCGGTATCGGGCCGAAAGTGGCCATGAATATTCTTTCCGGCATTTCATCTCCGGAATTGCTGGAAGCGATTTCGGGCGGCAATCTGGCTAAATTGATTACCATCCCCGGCATCGGCAGGAAAATGGCTGAGCGCTTGATTCTGGAACTCAAAGAAAAAGCCGCAAAAAAGATGGCGGCGGATCATCTTCCGGTTGCGGATGCCCGGCAAAAGCAAAATGATATGATTCGGGAAGATGTGCTTTCCGCGCTGGTTAATTTGGGTTATAAAGCCAATACCGCCAGAGACGCGCTGGACAAGATTGCGCGTGATACGGAAGGGGAGTTGGCCATGGATCAGCTCTTGAAAAAAGCATTAAAGATTCTTGGCGGTTGAGGCCGGCGCGGAAAGGTGAAAACCAATGGATGCTCATCTGAAAAACCCTTTAATCGATCCGGCTTGCGCCGAAGACGAAGGCGGTCTGGAAAACTCTTTGCGTCCGCCCAAGCTTATCGATTATATCGGACAGGACAAGGTCAAAAGCAATCTCTCAATTTTTATTGAAGCGGCCAGAAAGCGGCGTGAGTCGCTGGATCATGTTCTTTTATACGGCCCGCCGGGTTTAGGAAAAACCACCTTGGCCTATATTATCGCCAGAGAATTGGATGTGGACATCAAAGTAACTTCCGGTCCGGTCATCGAGCGTCCGGGGGATCTGGCGGCGATTTTAACGAATATGCACGAGCATGAGGTTCTCTTTATCGATGAAATTCACCGGCTCTCTCATGTGGTGGAAGAAATTCTGTATCCGGCGATGGAAGATTTTCACATTGATATTTTAATCGGACAGGGACCGTCAGCCCGGTCGATGAAACTGGACATCCCCAAATTCACGCTGGTGGGCGCGACCACGCGCGCGGGATCTCTGACCTCACCGCTGCGCGACCGTTTCGGTATGCACTTTCGCCTCGAATTCTATACCCCGCAGGAGCTTTCCGTTATTATTCAGCGGTCGGCTTCTATCCTGGGGGTAAAGCTTATCGACACAGGCGCAGACGAACTGGCGCGGCGTGCGCGGGGAACACCGCGTATTGCCAACCGGTTGCTCAAGCGTGTCCGCGATTACGCGGAAGTGAAAGGCGACGGTACGATTGACGGGAAAATCGCCCGGGAAGCACTGGAGGCTTTTGAAGTCGATCAAAAGGGCTTTGATCAAATGGATCGCAAGCTGCTCCTGGCGTTGATTGAAAAATTCAACGGAGGGCCGGTTGGCGTGGAGAGTCTTGCGGCGGCGATCGGTGAAGAGCGGGTGACGATTGAAGATGTTTACGAGCCATACCTGATCCAGGAAGGCTATCTGCAAAGAACGGCGAGGGGCCGGATGGCCTGTTCCAAAGCCTATGAACATTTCGGTCTCACCGCGTCGGGCGCTCAAAAGGAGCTGTTTTAATCCCGCTTGGGCCGGACGAGCGTTAATTTGCCGCGGAGTGCGGCAAGGGGTGTGGTTGATTCCGGGGGGGCTATTTTATGAAACTGCTTATGCATATCTGCTGTGGACCTTGCACGATCTATCCGCTCAAGGAATTGAGAACGCACGGTCATGACGTGACCGGCCTGTTTTACAATCCCAATATCCATCCCTATCAGGAGTATGAGCGCCGCCGGCAAACCCTCCAGGACTATACGGAGAAAATCCTTTTAAAGGTCATCTGGGCGGAAGGTTATCTGCTGGAAGAATTCTTAAGTCAGGTGGCCTCCCGGCCGGAAGAACGATGTGTTTATTGTCTGACGGACCGTTTGAAGTTTACAGCCGAACAGGCCAAAAAAGAAAATTATGACGCGTTTACTTCCACGCTGCTCTACAGTCGCTATCAAAAACATGATTTGATCCGGCAGATTGGTGAGACGCTGGATCATCAATTGGGAATCCATTTTCACTATCAGGATTTCCGTGCCGGCTGGAATGAAGGCGTTAAGATTTCCAAGGAGTTAGGTATGTATCGCCAGCCGTATTGCGGTTGTATTTATAGTGAAAAAGAAAGATTCTGCAAATAAATCAATATCTTTTACTTCGTGGTCTTGGTCGGAATGGAGTGTGTCGTTTTCGCCACAACAAGACTGAAAAACGAAAATCCAATGGATGCGAATAACGCAAAATAACAATGTATTACATTATGTTGCCATATTAATTTCCTGTAGATATATTTGGTACGGTTATTGCTAATCCTGAATTAAATATTTAAAAAGGCTTAATATGCATTTACAACGTACGCTTAAAAAAGAAATCCTGTGTTCCAGTATTGGTTTACATACCGGCCGTAAGGTTAACATGAAGATTAAACCGGCCGCTGTTGATACAGGCATTGTTTTTGTCCGGAAGGATCTGCCGGAATCAAGGCCGATTCCGGCCAATTTTGAGATGGTTTGTGATACCACCTTTGCCACTACTCTGGGTTCTGATGGTGTTACGGTTTCTACCGTGGAGCATCTTTTGTCGGCATTCAACGGGATGGGGCTCGATAATGCCTTGATTGAAATTGATTCTTTTGAAGTACCCATTATGGACGGCAGCTCCCGTCCTTTTGTCAATATGCTCAAGGCAGTGGGTACGCGGCCGCAGGGAAAATCAAAAAAAATGCTGCTCATTAAAAAACCTGTCTCCGTTAAAGAAGGTAATATCAGCGCCATGCTCCTGCCTTCTAAAGAGTTTAAAATAACTTATGAAATTGATTTTGCTCACCCGGCCATTGGCATCCAGTCTTACAGTTTCCTGTTTACCGATAAAAACTATGAAGACAAAATTTGTCACGCCAGAACGTTCGGCTTTTTAAAGGACGTTGAGTTTTTTCAGGCCAAAGGTCTGGCGTTGGGCGCATCTCTCGACAATGCAATTGTTCTCGATGATCAAAAAATCATCAATAAGAGCGGTCTGCGGATGCCGGATGAATTTGTCAAGCATAAGATACTGGATGCCATAGGCGATTTGTTTTTGCTGGGCATGCCGATCATCGGTCACTTTGTGGCGCACAAATCAGGGCACCGCCTGAACAATCTTCTATTGCGAGAGCTTATGCAAAATGAAAGCAGTTGGGAAATTATTGAGGAATACGATCAAAAACAATCAACAAAATTTACGGCATGCAGAATTCCATCTTTCACCATCCTGGATGCCGCGCAAATCTGATATTTCTTTTACTCAATCACTCACCTGCTTCCCCATCCTAAATTAACCTTGATTTTTATCGACAGGTTACCTAGTATCTTCCATTAACAAAATTCGTCTTTTTTCATCGAAAGAAAATGGTTGGTATGAAAAATAGTAAAGCGCCTTTTTGGAAGACCGTTTGCATCAGTTTATTAATGGTGGTGATGACAGTCGTTGAGCCTTTGTCGGTTCAGGCGGACATGGAACCCCGGATGGCTGATATTTTAATCACTAACAATACGGAAAATGTTTTTTTATACGCGCGTTTAGTGGATTGTTTTAAAAAAGAAATGGAAACGGCCATTCTGGCCGGTGTTCCCGCAGTCTTTACGATTCAGTTGGATGTCTATCAGGAACGGTCCTATTTATGGAATAAACATATTGTCGGCAAAGAGATTCATCGTATCATCAAGTATGACAATTTGAAAAAAATATTTTCGATTACGACCAACGGCGTCAGTCAACCGGTGATTTTTCCGGACTTTGAAAGCGCGCAAAAAGCCATGGCGGATCTGAATGGAATTCCCGTCATTCCCATTTCTTATTTGTCCAAAGGCAATAACTATCATGCCCGGATCAAAGTTAAAATGGATAAGGTGCGGCTGCCTTTCAGCATGGAATATGTTTTATTCTTTGTTTCTTTATGGGATTTTGAAACGCCGTTGTATAAGGTAAGGTTTTCCTATTAATTGTGCATCTCCGAATTGGCGGGAAAGTTGACCCAATCAACTCATGAAGATTAAAAAAAACTCCAGAGCAACCTATCTTGACGAAAGAGAATTGAGAAAACGGCGGCGTGAACGAATTCTCATGCTGGTGGTCGGTTGCCTGGCGATTGTTTTTACAATCCTGGCCAGTCAGTTATCAGCCAGAAAAGAGCTGCCCATATCCGCCAATATTCTGGTTTATGGCCTGACCAGCATTAATATTATCCTGATCCTGCTTCTAATTTTTCTTATTCTTCGCAATATTTTTAAATTATTTTCTGAACGCCGCAAGGGACTGATCGGTTCCAAACTGCGCACCAAACTGGTTGCCGCGTTTGTTGGTTTGTCTCTCGTTCCGACCATTTTGCTTTTTTTGTTTGCCATTAATTTTCTTTCCAACAGTATTGAGTTCTGGTTCAATATTAAAATCGGCGATGCCTTGAACCGATCGCTGGAAGTTGCGCAAATTTATTACTCGCAGGCGGAGGAAATGGCCAAGTTTAATGCCCGTCAAATCAGCGCGGACGTCACCAAAAACCGCCTCTATGAAACAGGAAGAACCGATTATCTCAACAGTTTACTCTCTCAGCGTCAGAAAAGTTACAAAGTTGGCCTGGTAGAAGCTTATTTTGATTTTAAAGGCGAAAGTATTGTTTTTGCCGATACGGAAAATCCCTCATCGACTTCCGTTTATCTGTCGCCAAAAATGCTGGAAGATATTTATTCCGGGAAGGAAATCGCAACCGTTGCGCCGACCCCAACAGGGGAGGCCATTGTCGGGGTTGCGCCGGTATTCTCTTATGCCGTTCCGACGGAAGTCATCGGTCGCATTTCCGTTGCTTACAGTGTACCGCGGGAATTTGCCGATAAGCTGCGGAGTATTGCCAATGCTTCCGAACAATACGGACAAATCAAACTGTTGAAAAATCCGATCAAATTTAATTATGTTGTCACCTTGTCGATAGTGACGCTGATCATCATTTTTCTGGCGACATGGTTTGGCCTGTCCCTTGCCAAAACCATTACGAATCCCATCCAGGATCTTGTATCGGCGACCAATAGAATCACTCAGGGAGATCTGACGAGCCGTATCGATATTGAGGCGGATGATGAAATCGGACTTCTGGTTAAATCATTCAACTCGATGACGGACGATTTACAGAAAAGCAAAGCGGGCCTGATTGAGGCCAATATTTCCCTGGAGGAGCGGCGTAAATATATTGCCGCCGTTTTACGCAATGTTTCGGCCGGGATTATATCGGTTGATAAAAACGGCAGGATCACAACCATTAACCGCGCCGCGGAAGCCATGTTTGAGATAGACGCCTCGCAGTTTCTTCTGCGGAATTACCGAACGCTTTTGCTGGAAGAACATCTTGCTCTTTTGGATTCCTTCTTGCTGGAAATGAAGGAGAACCATGAGCGAATACTGGAAAAGCAGTTGGAAATGATGCTGCGGGATAAAGCTTTAACGGTGCTTTTGACTTTAACGACAATCGAAGATGAGGAAGGCAACGATTCGGGTATCGTTGTTGTGTTTGAAGATTTGACGGAATTGCAGAAGGCGGAGCGCGCCGCGGCCTGGCGGGAGGTAGCCAGACGCATGGCGCACGAAATTAAAAATCCGCTGACACCCGTGCAGCTTTCCGCGCAGAGACTTCAGCGTAAATACGGTGATAAATTAGGTGAGGACGGATCGGTCTTTAAGGAGTGCACGCAGACCATCATTGATCAGGTCGAAGTGCTTAAAAATCTGGTCAATGAATTTTCACGTTATGCGCGGATGCCCGTGACGACGCTTGCCCCCAATGATCTGAATGCGGTGGTATCCGACGCGGTGATGCTTTTTGTAGATGCCCATAAGGATATTCATTTTGAATACAGCCCGGCGGAAGGATTGCCGAAGTTCAATCTGGATGCCGAACAAATCAATCGCGTCATGATCAATCTGTTGGACAATGCCGTAGCCGCACTCAATAAACAAACAGGCCATATCGGTGTGATTATCCGGTATGACGAGGCGCATAAAAAAGTAACCGTGGCCGTGGCGGATGACGGCGCCGGCGTGCCGGCCAGTTATAAGCGTAAAGTATTCGAGCCGTATTTTTCAACCAAGAAATCCGGAACGGGGCTCGGTCTGGCGATCGTCAGCTCGATTATATCAGATCATAAAGGTCAGGTCAGCGTCAGTGACAACTATCCCACGGGAACGATCGTATCTTTTCAGTTGCCTGTTTCCGAAGTATAATTTATAAAATAAAAGTGAAGTTGAGAAAAAATTATGAATGAAACGATTCTGGTTGTAGATGATGAAGTTGAGATTTGCCGGTCGTTGAAGGGCATTCTGGAGGACGAAGGCTTTCAGGTGCTGGTGGCGGGCAGCGGCGAAGAGGCGATTAAGGTAGTCGCCGAGGAAATGCCGCAACTGGTTCTGCTGGATATCTGGCTGCCCGGTATCGACGGTTTGGAGACACTCAAGGCCATTCATGACGCTCATCCGAATGTGTTGATCATTATGATGTCCGGTCATGGCACCATTGAAACAGCGGTGAAGGCAACCAAACTCGGCGCGTTTGACTTCATTGAAAAACCTTTGTCGCTGGACAAAGTGATTATTCTGGTGAATAACGCTCTCAACGTGGTTCGCCTGGAAGAAGAAAACATTTTATTAAAACAGAAGGTTTCCCATCAGTACGAGTTAACCGGCAGCAGTCAGGTGATTAACGATCTTAAGGAAATGATCGGTATCGTTGCGCCGACCAATGCGTGGATTCTGATTATGGGCGAAAACGGGACCGGCAAGGAACTGGTGGCGCGTTCCATTCATCATTTAAGCCGCCGGTCGCACAAACCTATTGTGGAAGTCAACTGCGCGGCGATACCCGAGGAACTGATCGAGAGCGAATTATTCGGACATGAAAAAGGCGCCTTTACCGGTGCAACGGAAAAGAAGCGGGGGAAATTTGATCTGGCCCATGAAGGGACCATTTTTCTGGATGAAGTTGCAGACATGAGCCTCAAAGCACAGGCAAAAATATTACGGATTCTGCAAGAGAAAAAATTTGAAAGGGTTGGTGGAAATAAAGTCATCGATATGGATGTGCGGGTTTTGGCCGCGACCAATAAAGATCTGGAAAGAGAAATGGAGGCGGGCCGCTTCCGCCAGGATTTATATTACCGTCTGCATGTTATCCCCTTGCGTGTCCCGCCGCTGCGAGACAGAAAAGATGATATTCCTTTTCTCACACAGCGTTTTCTCCATGATTTTGCCGCGAAAGAGGGGCAGCAGCCGAAGACCTTGACCGAAGGCGCTTTGAAAAAGTTAATGGAGCATACCTGGCCCGGCAATGTCCGAGAACTGAAGAATATTATCGAAAGACTCATTATTATGACGCCGTCGAATGAAATCAAGGCAGATGATATTCCTGAGCTCAATGTCAGAGCGGAACAAAGCGCAGGTGCGGCGGAATCGTCCGCCATCAGTGATTCTTTAAGAGACGCCCGGTTGGATTTCGAAAGACAGTTTATTATAAAAAAACTCGAAGAATATGACGGCAATATTTCCAAAACAGCCGAAGCCATTGGTCTGGAGCGCAGCAATCTGCATAAAAAACTCAAAAGCCTGAAAGTAGTGACGAAGGAGCAAGGATAAAGGTTCGAGGCGCAAGGCTCAAGGTACAAGGATGAAACTGAAAGGATAGAACTTATTTCCTTTCACCTTGGTCCTTGGTTTTGTCCCATCTGTTTAGTCATATCCGAAATGGAGAATTTATTAAAAGGCAGAAAGGCCACACCCAGGACGACAATCATCATCATGGACAGGAAGTGATAAACAAGAGCGAAGGAAAATGCCTCCGGCTTGGCAATGTTAAACAGGCTCAACCCCAGAATGCAGGCATAGTGCCAGTTGCCGATAAACCCCGGTGCGGTCGGAATTGCGATGCCGGCAACCAGGATCACCATGACCACAAAGGACGCCAGAATCGGCAGGTCAAACCCAAAGGCCAGAAGCATGGTATAAATCGCGGCAACATCCGCAAGCCAGACAACGGCGGACAAAAACAATAAGTACAGAAGCCTTTTTACGTCAGCAATGACCAGAAAACCATCGATGAAATGATGAATCACCTGATTAACTTTATCCCCGAGCTTGCCGGGCAAGAGACGTAAAATCCGTTCTATCATTAAAACGGCATCTTCTCTGCGCCAAACTAATCCGACAACCATGGCAATCATCAACAGGGTTAAAATAAAAAAAATGATGCCGGATTTAATCATCCAGGACGGTAAATCATTAAACATCAGAACAACAATGGTAATGGTCAGAATGGCAAGGCTGTCCAGTGCCCTTTCCACAACGACTGTGCCTAAGGCTGAAGACATTTTGATGGAACTTCTTTTCGCGATCAGATAGGGCCTGGCCAGTTCGCCAATGCGGGCAGGAATTGCGGCAATCGCGAGAAACCCGACGCAGGTTACGGAAAAGAGCGTCAGCTGAGAGATGTTTTCCAGGGGTTTCAGGATCACCCCCCATCGGTGGGATCGCAAAACCTGCATGAAAACCATAAGGAAAAGAGACAATGCAACATAACCCAGATGAATTCTCTTCAGGTGAAAAAGGGTTTCATCAAATTTGATCCCCCGAACAGAAAAGTAAATCAGGACAATGCCAAGCACGATGCCGAAAATAAGTTTCTTATTCATGAGGATGCTGAGCCGGGCCCTTGTTTTATTTAAAAAAATTAATTTTTGGCCAGGTTTTCGGCAATCTTATCGTGGAGGCGCTGGGACGCCAGCTTATTTCCAACCAGGCCCACACGGATAGAGACGTTGGTCTGATCTTTTGACCGATAGATAACTTCGATCTTTGCCTTTTCGTCATTGATGACCATCGTGATTTTTCCCTGGGCGATTTCTTTTACGGGCTTAACATCTGTGCCGCGCATATCAGCGACCGTTTTTTCGCAGGCGCTCCAGACTTTATCGAAAGAAGCGGCGTAGTCTGTTTTGAGTTCGCCATCGATCCACAGAAATGTGCCTGTGCCCGCGCCGACCGCCGCTCCGCCGACGGCCAGAGCTGCGCAACCGGAAAAAAGAAAAAGAGAGGATAATAAAATAAAAAATGAATATAGATTTCTTTTCATGCTTGATCCTCCAAACCGCTTAATTTTATTTTTTAAAACATATTGTTCAATGGATTGCAACCCTATTATGTCAGGATGTCGATCCGAGCTTTTCAAATTCCCGCAGGAGCTCTTCCTGCTTTCTGGTTAACTCCGTTGGAATCTGCACAAAGACTTCAATGATCTGATCTCCCCGGCCGTATCCCTGCAAATGAGGGATTCCTTTGCCTTTGAGACGGAACGTACGTCCTGTTTGGGTGCCCCTGGGGATTTTAATTTTTTCGGTTTCTTTTAATGTGGGGACTTCAAGGGTTGCACCCAATGCGGCCTGAACAAAAGAAATGGGAATGCGACAGATAATATCATCGCCTGCGCGATCAAAGACATCATGTTCTTCCACCTGCAAAAATACATACAAATCGCCGCTGGGACCGCCTTGATCGCCGGCTTCGCCTTCGCCGCGCAGCCGCAGCCGCGATCCGGTTTCCACACCGGCGGGAATTTTCAGCTCGACCGTTTTGCGCTGCTTTTCCTTACCGGTGCCCCGGCAGGCATTGCAGGGCTTGGTGATAAATTTACCATGACCATGACAATGGGGACAGGTGGAGCTGATGGTGAAAAAGCCACTCGATTGAACGACTTGACCTCTTCCATGGCAGGTTGGGCAGGTTGAAGGAGAGGTGCCGGTCGCTGCGCCCGTTCCCTGACATTCATGGCAGGTGTAAAGTTTTTCCAGATCGATGGTGGTGGTCAGACCGAAGGCCGCGTCGAGAAAAGATATTTTCAGGTCGTAACGTAAATCAGCGCCGGCACGCGCCGTTTGCCGCGCTCTTCCGCGACCGCGCTGATGGCCGAACCCGAATACATCTTCAAAAATATCGCCAAAATTGGAGAAAACATCATCAAAGCCGCTGAAACCCTGGAAACCGGTGTTGCTCAACCCCGCGTGGCCGTAATGATCATAGATTTCCCTTTTTTGTTTATCACTTAAAACTTCATAGGCTTCGGCGGCTTCCTTGAATTTTTCTTCCGCCTGTTTGTCTCCCGGGTTTTTATCGGGATGACATTGCATGGCTATTTTCCGGTAATTTTTTTTGAGTTCTTCATCTGAGGCTGTTTTGCCGACACCCAGAATTTCGTAATAATCCTTCTTGGTCATGCGCTTTGTTTTGCTTCCTCCGTTTTGATCTTAGTCGTAAGCGCGTTCAATAATTCCGCGTTATTGGTTTTTTCCAAGGCGTGTCTGGCAAACATATATTTTTTAAGCTCAATGGCCTTTCGCGCGATATCCTCCCATTCGGCATCACGAATTTCAACGCCTTGAGCCTTGGCAGCCCTCTGGAAAAGGAAGGTGTCGCCGCTTTTGAGCGCAAGATCTTTTATTTTTTGCACACCGGCGACATGCGAGGCTTTGGCGTAGAAATCCAGAGCATCGGAAAGCGCTCCTCCTTCCAGATATAAATCGCCGTAACTGATTAGCGATGCGGCGGATGTCTTGTCAATATATAATATTTTTTGTTTTAATCGGTAATCCGGCAGTTTTCTTATACTCAAGGAGTTCCTCCTGAAAAAATTACGCCGTGCAGATAAACACGGCGTAATCTAATAACGGTTTAGTTTTTGTCAATGATCAAAAGACGTTATTTTACAAGGCGGGCGAATGCCTCTTCATATTTTGCCATGGTTTTTGCGATAATGTCCGGCGGTAATTCAGGCGCGGGCGGTTTCTGGTTCCAGCGAATGGAGAGCAGGTAATCGCGTAAGAACTGTTTATCAAAACTTCTTTGCGCCCGGCCTTCTTCGTATTCATTGGCAGGCCAGAAGCGGGACGAATCGGGTGTCAGTAATTCATCGATCAGAATCAATTCCTGGCCAAGCAAGCCGAACTCCATTTTTGTGTCCGCGATGATAATACCGGCTTTTAAAGCAATCGCTGCCGCCCGTTCGTAAATGGCCAGGGAGATTTTGATCACTTTATCGGTGAGTTCCACCCCGATAATATCTTTCATTTCAGAATGGGTGATGGGTGAGTCGTGATCGCCTTCCGGCGCTTTGGTTGTTGGTGTGAAAATGGTTTGAGGCAGACGGCACGATTCCTTCAAACCCTCCGGCAGTTTGATGCCGGAGACGGACTGACTGTGGCGGTAATCATTCCACCCGGAGCCGGACAGGTATCCCCGCACAATGCATTCCACGGGTAGCGGTGTCGCTTTTTTGACCAGCATGCTGCGGCCTTGCAGACTTTCGAAGTAAGGGGCGCACTCCGGCGGAAAGTCGGCGGCATCCGTCGATATAATATGGTTGCCGATAATATCTTCCATTTGTTTAAACCAGAAAGTGGACATTTTATTGAGGATCACACCTTTGCCCGGAATCGGATTGGGCATAATGACATCAAAGGCCGAAATCCGGTCGGTGGCCACGAGGAGCAGATAATCCTTCACGGCATAAAGGTCGCGCACTTTACCGCGGCTGAGAAATTTTAGTTTTGGAAAATTCGTCTGTGAAATGCTTTTAGTCATAGGTCGCCTGCTCCTTTAACGGACTGAAGGATTATACTTTTTTTCGTGGCCGATGGTGGACGTCGGTGTCCTGCCGTAATTGTGACCTGGCATGACTTTGGTTTCATCAGGCAGTGTAAAAAGTTTTGTCTTGATGGCGTTATACATCGTTTGCCAGGAACCGCCGGGTAAATCAGTGCGGCCTACCGCTTCTACAAAAAGAGTATCGCCGGTGAAAATATAACCGGGCGTGTAAAGACACATGCCGCCGGGGGAGTGCCCGGGCGTATGGATGACTTTCAGATCCACATTGCCTACGGAAAGTATCTGGCCGTCCTGAACCAGAACATCGGCAGGAGGCGATTGCGTTGCACCAAACATGCGCAGCATGGCGGCAGGCGTGGATGTGAGCATCATGGCGTCATCTTCATGAACGATGATTTTAGCGCCGGTAAGCTTCTTCATTTCGGCGTTACCACCGATGTGATCCACATGGCCATGCGTGTTAACGATGTAGTTAATACGCAAATTGTTTTTTGCAGCCCTTGCCAGAATTTCGTGAGTGTTGTCGGCCGGGTCAATAACCAGCGCGTCGCCGGTGACGGAATCCCCGACCAGATAGGCGAAAACTGCCATGTTGCCGACCTGCATCTGTTCTACAAACATAACCGCTCCTTTATGAATTTATGGGAGCGTAAGCTAGCATGATTGTCCTGAATTCGTCAATTTAAATCCGGTGGCGTAAAACAGCCCCGAAAAAACCATCCGTATGATGCCGGTGAGGGTAAGTCTTTAAAAAACCACGACTATCTATGAGGTTGCCTGAGATGGCCGCAGGGGGTGTTAAAATGTTAAAATGCGGATGATTCGTCAAAAATTGCCGGACCACTTCCTCATTTTCTTGAGGAAGAACCGAACAGGTGCAATAAACCAGGCGCCCGCCCTTTTTAACAGCGCTTGCAGCATGGTGTAATATATTCTTCTGGGTTTTCGATAACATATCCAATTCGGAGGCGGTGAGACGCCATTTGATTTCCGGGTTTCGCCGGAGGGTGCCGGTGCCGGAGCAAGGCGCGTCCACCAGAACCTGATCAAATTTTTCAGCAAATTCAGCGGACAGGGGCTGGTTCAGATCAGCCTGCAGGGGTTCAATGATGTCCACTCCCATTCTTGATGCATCTTTTTTTAATTGCGCTATTTTTCCCGCATCGCGATCCAGAGCGACAATCCGGCCTTCGTTCTTCATGAGGGCCGCCAGATGTCCGGTCTTACCGCCGCTGCCCGAGCAGACATCCAGAATGTTTTGGCCGCCCACGGGACTGACGAGATACGAAACCAGTTGGGCCGCCTCGTCCTGAAGACGTAAAAGGCCCTCCTTAAAGAAGGTTGTTTTTTGAATCGGTCGCGGAGCATCGGGAAGATTGAGGCCGTCAGGCGAAAACCTGGTCGGTTCGCAAATGAAAGCGCAGGCTTTCAGCTTATCTTCCAGTTCTGGCCTTGAAATTTTTAAGGCATTAACGCGGAGTGTCAATGGCGGCAATTCATTGTCGGCTTTACATAATGATAATGTTTCTTCTTTGCCAAAAATATCGAGCCATATTTTAACAAGCCACAGCGGATGGGAATAAAACGCAGCGATATGTTCAGCCGGATTTTTCTTTAAAGAGGGAAAGGAAATTTTTTCCGTGTTGCGCAGGTAGCTTCTTAAAACGGCATTCGTCAACCCGTCGGCTGCCGGAGCGATCCTTTTAGCGATTTTGACGGCTTCATCCACCACGGCAAAATCCGGCAGCCGGTCGCTGAATTTAAGCTGATAAAGACCTGTGCGCAGGATATTTTTAACAGCTTCTTCCATGTTGGCATCATTGCCGCGATAGAGCCGGGTTATGATCCAGTCCAGATGACCCTGCATGCGCAAGACGCCATACACCAGATGGGTCAGCAGACGACCGTCCGCCGTGCCGGAAAGCTTCTGTTCTTCCAGGGTTGTATCCAGCAAATCTCCGGCAAAGATCTGACTTTGCGCAACCGAATTTAAAATGTCCACCGCCTGATGGCGAATTGTCTTCTTCATATTGAACCTTGAACTTTGAACCTTGAACCTTGAACCTCTATCCCAACTTACTTCCGTCTTTGATCCGATACCCGTGCAGAAAGTCATGGATGTGCATTCTTTTCTTTCCGGCAAGTTGGACATCTTTTAAAATCACATAACCGTCGGCTGCTGCAACGGGCAAACCAGCAGGACAGGAGGGGGCGATAGTGCCGGGTGGCAGGTCCACTATAGCCGGTTGTCCTTCGGCTGTAAATATTTTCAAAGCTTGTCCGTCCAGCGATGAATAGGCCGCAGGTGTCGGGCTCAGGCCGCGAATGAGATTGACAATATGGCAGATGGTGTTTTGCCAGTTGATTTTGCCTGTTTCTCTGGTCAGTCGGGGGGCAAAGGTGATGCGGGATTCATCCTGCTTTTGCCTTTGGGCGGTACCGGCAACCACCTGTTCAATGGCTTTGATGAGCAGCTTTGCACCGAGGTTTGCCAGTCGGTCATGCAGTTCACCATAGGTTTCCGTGCTTTCGAGCGGTGTTTCTTCCTGGATCAGAATATCGCCTGAATCCATTCCTTCATCCATCATCATAATCGTTACGCCGGTTTTGGTCTCACCGCGGATAATGCTCCAGTTGAGCGGCGCGGCGCCGCGATATTTGGGTAAAAGCGACGGGTGAATATTAAGGCATCCCATCTTTGGAAAATCGATGATTATTTTGGGGAGTATCTGGCCGAAGGCCGCTACGACGATCATGGCGGGATTGAGGGAATAAAGCGTTTCCAGAAAGCCCTGATCTTTTACTTTCGGTGGTTGTAAAACCGGCAGTCCTAATTTTTGCGCCAGCAACTTTACCGGCGGGGCGATTTCTTTTTGTCCCCGCCCCGCTGGACGATCCGGTTGTGTGACGACTGCGCTGATCTCGTAGTTGTTGTTATGCAATATTTCCAGGGCGGGCAGAGCAAAATCCGGTGTCCCCATGAACAGAATGCTTGGCTTATTGATCATGTTACATCCTTGGCCGTTTTGGTAATCTATATGGAAAGAACAGGAATGTGTCAAGAATTACCCGTGACGGGTGTTTTTGTGACAATTTTCTATTGTCAATTTGGATTTCATGATTTATATTAAATTCAAAGAGGATCTTTCTCAGTACCTATCAAACGGAAAGGAGATAAATCATGAAGACCTACGCCATTAAGTATGTGGATCTGGCCGAAAAGCACGCGGGGAGGATGGCCAAAAGGTGGACAATGGAAGTGCAGAACAATGCACGGACAAAAAGGTATAAGGAACTTGATGAAGAAACCATTATGAATCAGGGGGTAAAATTTTATCACAATTTCAGTAAAATGTTTGCCGAAGAAAAAATCGGCGAAGGCACATTAAAATATTTTCGTACCTATGCTCAGGAAAGTTTTGCCCTGAAAATTCCCATGGACGAAGCGGTGTATGCACTTATTCTTTTGAGGAGGCACGTCTGGTTCTATGCGGAATTCCAGGCGATTTTCAGTTCCGGCATTGACCAGCGGCAAGCGCTGGATACTTTAAGCCGCACGATCCTGATTTTTGATTATGCTATCTTTGAAGTCACCAAGGAATATCAGGAATTGATGAAAAAGGAAAAAGGTAAAAAATAATTCCGTTTCCCTATACGGCCTTATGATTGGAGAGAGGAGAACATACTATGGAAGAATCGAATAAGCTGCTGGATGTACTGGAAGCCAATATTGATGAAATAGCGGGACATTGGGCTGCCGATGTCAGGAAAAACAAAAGAACCCCTCACTATCAGGATATCCCTGATGAAAAACTGGTCTTGCAGGCTATTAAATTCTACAGCCAGTTAAGAAACATGCTGGGCGCCCCCAATCGTTATGACAGAGCGCAGGAATTCTTCATGCACTATGCGAGAACCTGTTATGAAATGGGCGCACCGCTGCACGAAGCTGTTTACGCCTTAAATATGATGCGCCGCCATATGTGGCTCTATGCGGAATTCCAGGCGATTTTTATTAATGCCATTGAGCATAATCAGGCGATTGACTCCGTGATGAGAGTTATGCTGCTCATCGATTATGCCGTCTATGAAATTACACAATACTATCAAGACCGCATTCGACTGGAAGCAAAAAAGTAATCGTAGCACCAGGCGGGAGCCTTGATACAACAACATCAAACCAACGGCAGCGGGTTATTAACGCTGCCGTTTTAATATAACCCTGAATGAAGGATTGAAATCATAATCAAGCGAATCAAAAATAGGCTATCAGCACTGCCGCGGGATTTCCGTTTGTTTCTGGCCGCTACATTTGTTTTTGGCTTTTCTCAGAGTATCGTCGATTCCACCTTTAATAATTTTCTCAACGAGACATTTTTCATCAGTGACTGGCAGCGGGGCTTTCTGGAATTGCCCCGGGAACTGCCGGGATTTCTGGTAATTTTTTTCGCCGCGCTTTTCTTTTTTCTTTGCTCGCGCCGGCTGGCGTTTCTGGCCAATCTGTTGTGCGCTTTCGGTATATTACTGATCGGTTTCGGATCGCCCGGTTTTTCCATCATGCTTGTCTGGTTGTTTATTTTCAGTGTCGGCCAGCATTTGTTCATCCCGCTCAATCAAAGTATTGGGATGGAACTCGCGCACAAAGGCCAGGAGGGCAGAAGGCTGGGGCAGTTTTCCGCTGTGGCCAATCTGGCCATGATTTTCGGCAGCTTTGCTATTTTTCTGGGATTTAAATTCTTTCATCTTACTTTTCAACTGTCCTACGCGGTTGCATTTGCCGGTTTTCTGACCGTGGCCGTTCTTTTATATCAGATGCAGAAAGATCAACCGTATGCCGCCAGAACGAAGTTTCAGCTGCGCAGGAAATACCGGCTGTTTTACTGGCTCAATATTTTATATGGAACGCGCAAACAGATCTTTCTGACTTTTGCGCCCTGGGTGCTGGTGACGGTCTTTCATCAGAAAACCCAGATGCTGGCGACGCTTTTGACCATCGGCGGTGCAATCGGCATTTTTTTCAAGCCGGTTCTGGGGAGGGCGATCGACAAGCTGGGCGAACGATTCATTCTCACATCGGAAGCGGTATTGCTGGTATTTGTCTGCATCGGTTACGGGTATTCGCTGGTCTTGTTTTCAGAAACAACGGCTTTGATTGTCGCCTCCGCCTGCTTCATTGTGGATCAGCTCTTGATGTCGGTTGGCATGGCGCGGGCAACGTACCTGCTGAAAATTGCCGTCCGGCCTGAGGACGTCACCCAGACTCTGACCATGGGTGTGACTATCGATCATATCTTTTCCATCGCTGTCGCGCTTCTGGGAGGCTTTATCTGGGTGAAATGGGGATACCAGTACGTCTTTCTGCTGGGAGCGGCCATTGCCTGCGTGAACTTCTTTTCGGCATTGAGGGTGCGAACGCAGTAATAATCTGGAAATATCGAATAGGAAACTACAGCATATTTTATATCATCGAAATAGAGTGCAGGGTTGTGTCCTCTTACCCGGTCCCGATCCTGTTCAGTTCTTAAGTTTTGTGAGGACTTAACCGATATCGTAATTGAAATGTTCTGAAAAAATACGGAGAAAAGAGAAGTAATCATCCTTGCAGAGGTGTGTCCAGATGGCAGCAATCAGTCAAGCGTGGGCTTATTTTTCAGCGATCGATCTGCTGGGGAAGAAATCTGCTTCGGCCAATGCCAGATCAATCACAGCAAAGGATACCATTATCTCCAAAATCCGCGAAACCGATCCGAAAAATGCCGATGCCCTGGAAAAGCAATTGAACGATAACAAGCAGGTGATCGCGCAGTTGCGAAACAGCAAAGTTTATGGGGCGCAGTCGAGCAAAGCGGCTGCCGCAGAAAAACTCAAGCGCATCAAGGCGGAAATACAAATGCTGAAAACGATGGGTGGCGATCCCAGGATCGTCGCGAAGCAGATTGCCAGGCTGGCCAAGGAGCTCGCGGTTGCGGCACGCGAATATGCGTCTGTCAGCGGCACGACCTCTCCTGAACAGGCAGTATCGACAGACGCTGTAACAAATACCTCCGGCAGTGATGTTGCTGCGTTAAATACCGCTGCGGGCGGCACAACTGATAGTGGGGCAGCAGTATCGGCGAGTGTTTCTGCCACGGCAGGGTCCGGCGAAACATCCGCGCCCGAAGAAAAAGATAAAAAGGTTGATGGCGTCACGCAGGGGCAGGATTCCGCATCGACGACCACGACCGGAGCAGCGCTCGCTGAAGGCGCACGGCAATATCAGGAAACACAACGGCAGAAATTCAAGGACGATCTACAGGAACAGGGCGCGAAGATCATGAAAAAAACCTTGGAGGCTTTTGCAGATCGGGAGTTTGCCAATGATGTGAGTGTAGTGGCTGCAAGGCTTAAGGCAATGGCCGGGCAAATAAAGCAGCGCCTGCATGAGAAGGGGGATCATAAAGCCGATCAGGATATCAGCCAAACCAATCAAGCACTGACTGAAGTCGAAAAAAGTGTTACCGCTATTACCGGTCCAAATCAGGGCATTATGGCTAATGGCTATGTCTGAAGCATTCAGACGTCGATACGTTGTTCTTCCATTCCGTTGACTAATCTCACTCCCGTAATAACATCGGCCAGGCGTTTCCGCATCATCCAAAACCCAGTCACAGCTATGGGACATTATGTAGAAATACCCTGAATAAATAGATTGACTGCATTTAACATTCTGATATTATAAGGCAAAAATATACAAGGATAACGGATGCCTGAAATTTGCAGATTCTTTGGAATAGTCATCAGGATGTATTTTGATGAGCATGATCCGCCGCATTTTCACGCAGAATACCAGGGTTATAAAAGCGTGTTTGATTTTAACGGGAACGTTATTAAAGGAAATTTAAATTCAAAGACGGCAACAAGACTTGTCAGGGAATGGATTGATTTGCGCATTAATGATCTGCAGGAAGATTGGGATCTGGCAAGATCCGGTAAAGAAGTAAAGAAAATTGCTCCATTGGATTGAGGTAAATTATGTGGAACATGAATGATGTAATCAAAATTGAATATAAAGATGAATTTGTTTATCGGATTATTTTTGATGATGGCAAGAGTGGTGATATCGATTTCTCCGAATATTTCAGCCGAGGACCTGTTTTTGAACCGTTGCGGGATAAAACTTTTTTTAGAAAAGCAAAGATCGAGGGCGGTACAATTGCTTGGCCCAACGGCGCCGATATTGCCCCGGAATCTCTTTATGAAAAAGTTTGTGAGAATTAAAAGTTGTTTTGCATATGATGCAACGGTATCAATGAAAGACATGGATAGTTTTTAATAAAATGACCTGAATAGACATGAAAACAAAAATAAAGAAATCTGTTGATGGATTGTGCACGGCGTACAATTTCGATTACACAAAAGCCGTCCGTGGTAAATACAACAAACGCATTTTAGAGAAAGGTGCCAATGCAGTCATGCTTGAAGCGGATGCGTCCAAAACTTTTAGTGACTCTGCAGCGGTAAATGCGGCGCTCAACGACAGCATCAAACGTGGTGTCCAAGATGCGAAAAACAAAAAAGGACGCTTCGTTGCCTGAAAAGTTACACGGATATGAGCCCGATACCTGGAGATATCGGATAGGAAACTATCGGATATTTTACATCATCGAAAATCAAATCATTAACGTCGTATCCATTGATCACAGAAAAGATGCGTATTGGTAAAAATAATTGAACTATATTATGATGCAATTTTGCGGTCGAAAAAGACTAGCCCAAACCAACTCAAAGAAACACAAAAAAGAGAAAAGAAGCTCCTCCAGAAGGTTGTTCAACTCGAAGAGGAAAACCGGAAGCTGTCAGCGAAAAAACAAAGTACTAAGAAGTTAAAGAAGGAATTCCAGCAAGCATCCCAGGGACTGAAGGCGGTTGATTGGTATAACAAAGCATTGTCATTGTTGAATTTGAATAGTGGAGAATTGACTGAATCGAAAAAGGTTATAGAATATTTAAACAATGCTATTAATTTACAGCCAGATTATGCCGATGCCTATAGCATGCGGGGGATTGCATATGTAAGTCTTGGTCAGAATCAACGTGCCATCGATGATTACAATGAGGCTATCCGCCTGAAGCCTGATTATGTTCGTGCCTATGTCAACAGAGGGGCTGTTTATTTATTGCAGGAAGACAGCAAACGGGGATGCCTTGATGCGCAAAAGGCATGTGATTTGGGAGAATGCGAATTGCTAAAACGTGCTAAAATTCAGGGACTCTGTCGTTAAACGAGGAATAAATGAACACTTCTGAAGTTATGATGAGAATCATGATAAAAGAAAGCATTGAATCTCAGTGCAGTAGTTTCATGGAAGAAAAGATAGACAGATATCTTGAGATTGAACATCAGGGGATAATTGGCGGACACTATTTTGCACCCGCTTCGTCCGAGTGCATTTACCTCTACCGCGATGGCTATTTCATCGGTGCTGTTATGATGAGTCACGCTATCAATGAGGGTATCATGAAGTTCGTGGCCGAAAGAAACGATATTGAAAGGATTAAGGCAGAAAGTACTACGAAAACCATTGCTGAACTCATTGAAGAGTTTACAGAAAAGAATATCATCTCCAATGCCTGCGCAGATGCCTCTATGTCGATTTGGAAGAGTTATCGTGCCGACATACATCATATGAACCAAACTGTAGCAACAATAGACTTCGAGAAACTTGCCGAACAGAATCTTAAATACCTATCAGCCATAGAGAGGGAAATTTTCGATTTCAAGAGAGACAACGGGGCAATTGTCCCAAAGCAGCCAAAGTACTGGGATATAAAGGCTGGTGGGACAGCAGTATTTTTAAGATTGGATTAATACCCTATAAACACTGCTTATAGCGGATCGCTAGTGTTTCCGATGAAGCCGACTCCGCCAACAAGGATAGCGCCCTAAACTGAAGTTTTGGGGCTGTTCAAATACCCTAAAGGGCACGCGAGTGCTTAGATGCAATGCCCCCGAGTTCTGAGGAGTGAGGCGTATCTTAGTATACGCCGCAGCGACGAAGGGCGAGGGAAACGCAGCAGGTGAGTGCTTTTCAACAGCCCTACTACATGAAATTTTCCGGATCGACGTCGATGCTAACCCGCACCGCGCTGTTGGCGCATTTCTCCAGAATTTCCCATGCAATGGCGTGAAGGATTTTGATATCCCGGCCTTTGATGAGCATTTGCCGGCGCAAACGTCCCTGAATCTTGGACAGCGGGGATTCCGCCGGGCCGATAATTTCCGCAACATTGCCTCGTTTAGCGGAAAGCTTGCGGGCCAGCTTTCCTGCCGCGGCTGTCTGCTCGTCCATGGCTTCTTTATTGGTTGAAGACAGACGAATATTGATGATCCGGCCGAAGGGCGGGTATTGCAATGCCTTGCGGTGTTCTATTTCTTCGGCATAAAATGATGGGTAATCGTGATTTTGGGCATGCCGCAGGGCGTAATGCTGGGGGTTGAAGGTTTGAATGATGACCTTGCCGGGTGTGCTCCCGCGTCCGCTGCGACCGGCCACCTGCGTGAGCATTTGAAAAGTTTTTTCCGCCGCGCGGAAGTCCGGCATATTCAGAGAGGTGTCCGCGGCAATGACGCCGACCAGTGTGATAAAAGGAAAATCATGTCCCTTGGTGATCATTTGCGTGCCTACCAGAATATCGATTTCCTTTTCCTGAAGGTCGTGCAGAATTTCTTCCTGCGACCCTTTCTTTGCCGTGGTGTCCGAATCCATCCGGCGGACGCGAGCCGCGGGAAACAGCCGCTCAATTTCTTTTTCCAGCTTCTGCGTACCCGTGCCGTAACTCAAAATACGGCTGCCTTTGCACGAAGGACAAAGGGGCAGGGCTTTGATCGTGTAGTCGCAGTAGTGGCATTTCACCAGCTTTTCCGTCAGATGACTTTTCAGGGAGACGTCGCAATTGGGACAGCGGAAATTATAGCCGCAGTCGGCGCAAACCAGAAAGGTGTCAAACCCCCGTTTATTCAGAAAAAGCAAGACCTGTTCATTTCTCCCCAGCGTTTCTTCCATTTCCGCGATCAATTCACGCGACAGGATGGGGATTTTGCCCTGCATTTCTTTCTGCGCCTTCATATCGACGATTTCCACCCGGGGCAGAGGTTTGTTCTCCACCCTTTCGGATAATCCCAGCCGGAAATATTTTTTGATTTTGGCGTTGTAGTAAGAGCGGACGCCCGGTGTGGCGGAGCCCAGCACAACCACTGCGCCGATTTGCTGTGCCCTCAGTACGGCCAGATCGCGTGCGTGATAGCAGAGACGGTCATCCTGCTTGTAGGAAGCGTCATGTTCTTCATCGACGATGATCAGTTTCAGATGGGGAAGCGGGGCAAACAGCGCCGAGCGGGCGCCGATGACCAGGCTGATCTTGCCGCGTTTAATCTGCCGCCATTGATCGAAACGCACGGCTTCGGCGATGCCGCTGTGGAGTACGGCAATCTTCTGTTCATCGAATCGTCCGGCAATGCGGGAAATAAGCTGGGGCGTCAGGGCGATTTCCGGAACCAGATAAATGGCTGAGCCGCCTTTTTTCAAAACCTCTTCGATGGCGTTCAGATAAACTTCTGTTTTGCCGCTGCCCGTCACGCCGTGCAGCAGAATCGGCGCAAACGCATTTTTCTCCAGATGGCGGCAAATCTCTGAAAACGCCTGTTGCTGTTCGGCATTGAGCAGGAAATCGCTCCGGTCTTTTTCGATGGATGACGTAAGGGATGCCGTTCTGATTTTTTCTTCGGACGATAAAACGATCATCCCTTTCTCATGCAGGTTTTTCACCACCGCTTTGGACGTATTGGCCTTTTCGATTAAATCACCAAGCGCCATGACTTTGTGCGTCTGCATAAACTCAACCAGCGCGCTTTGTCGGGCGGTTAATTTTACTCCGGCAATTTTATCATCGGCCAGGCGCACAAATTTTTCCGTCCGCGCCGCCAGTTGCCTGGTTTGCCTGGCCTGAATTTTTACCCAACCGGCCAGTTGAAGGTTATGCACAATGGAAGATGTGTTTTTCAGGCTGCTGATGGCGGACAGATTGTTCAACGTAATGCCCCGGGGATGCTGCTGGATCAGGGAAAGTAAATATTTCTGCGCCGAAGACAAAACGAGATCGTCGTCTGCCACAAGCGGTGTGATCCAGAGAAAATCTTTTTTTTCGGATCCTGAGGGAATCAGCTCGGCCAGCGTTTTGCCCAGCGGATACATGAAATATTCGGCGATCCAGGAATAGAAACTCAGGTCGGCATCGCCAAAGAGCGGTTCGTCATCCAGGATTTCCTGGACGGGTTTTACTCCGGCAAGCGTGCAGGTGTCGGATATCGCAACAATAAATCCCGTGCGTTTGCGATTCCCGAAGGGGACAAACACACGCTTGCCGACCTGGACCGCGGGCTGGAGATTTTCCGGGACTTCATAGGTGAATAGTTTATCAGCCGGAATATTGAGGGCGACATTTACATACATGAATACTGATTATCATTTTTAAAATAAAAAAGAAATGTCTAGACGTGCAATAACCGGCCATAAAAAAAGCCCCGTTTGCGGGGCTTTTTTATGGCCGTGTTTGACCTTTATTCGCCTTTGAGTTTCTCAATCTTTTCCTGCTTGGTTTTGCAGTCGATGCATTCCGTCGTGACGGGTCTGGCCAACAGCCTTTTTTCGGAGATCGGACCGCCGCAATCTTCGCAAATGCCGAATGTTCCGTCGTCAATCCTCTTAATGGCCTCCTGCATTTTTGCAATAAGCTTGCGTTCCCGGTCACGGATGCGTAACTCGAAATTTCGGTCGGATTCCAGTGATGCACGATCGTTGGGGTCGGGGAAATTTTCCTTGCCGTTGGTCATTTCCGATACGGTTTTCCCCGCCTCACTCAGCAGTTCATTGATTTTCTGGGTGAGCAATTTACGGAATGCCTCCAGTTTTTCCGGCTTCAAAGTCGTTTGTTTTTCCAATGCCACTACTCCTTTGCGATGTAATAATGAAATTGACGCCCCTTTTACCTAATGGCCTTATGTTTGTAAAGCAAAAAATTCCATCCTGAAAAACGGGGGTGGAAACATATTTTCCATGTCAGGATAATTGTTTTATATCATCAATTTCCGGAACAATAAACAGCGATTATTTTGTCTACAATATTGGTTGTGGATTTTCCAATGACTTCCGGAATAAGCGTGACATTTCCGCCCCATTGCTTGATTTCATCGCGTCCAACTACTTTGTCTTCCGGCCAGTCGCCGCCTTTAATGAGGGTGTCCGGCTGGAGATAGCAGATCAACTCCAGAGGGGTCGATTCATGAAATATTGTTATAAAATCAATAGATTCCAAACCAGCCAGAACTTCCGCTCTTTCTTCTTCGGGCACGAGCGGCCTTTTGTCGCCCTTGATCGCTCGCACCGACGAATCGCTGTTGAGCGCCAGAACCAGTATGTCGGCCGTTTTGCGTGCTTCTCTTAAATAACGGACATGGCCGACATGCAGAATATCAAAGCAGCCATTGGTGAAGGCGATTTTTTTCCCTTCTTTGTGCAGGGCGTCGATTTTTTCCTTGAGTGTTTTTCTGTCCAAAATTTTATCCATGACAACTCCTTAATAAAGGCAGGGAACGGTTTCAATAACCTAACCACCTGAAGGTGGCGCGAGGTCACCAGACCGTTCCCTATAGATATTTTTTGCTTCTCCGGCGGTCAAAGAACCCTGGCCAGCGTGATGGCTGCTACCTGGTTTGCACCGCCCTTTTTCAGTGTTTTGGCACATTCGTTGATGGTTGCGCCGGTTGTAAAAACATCATCGACCAGGATAATGTTTTTTTCTTTAAGCCTTCCGGGGTGAGCCGCAAAAAATGCCCCTTTAATGTTGATTGCCCGTTCCTTTTTATCCAGTCCTGTTTGCGTTAAAGTCAATTTGCGCCTTTTTAGCAAGGAAAAATCAACATCTAACCCATGTTTTTTACCGAGAGCCCGGGCCAGAAGGAGCGCCTGATTGAAACCCCGGTCGCGAAGACGCCGGATATGCAACGGAACGGGGATAATGACATCGTATGTGCTCCAGTCCATGTCGGGAAAATGAAAGTCGGCCAGAAGTCCGGCCAATGCCGCGCCGTGAATGATATTGCGCCCGTATTTAAATTGATGAATGGCATCAAGAATGATGCCCTCATAAGCCAGCGCGGCGCGGGCGAAAGTATAATGGGGTTTATTGTCCAGACAGGAACCGCAAAGATGATTCCCGGCAGGTGAGTCGGGGAAGATGGCGCCGCAAACCGGGCAGTGGCATTGGGTGATATAATGAATGTTCTGGAGGCATTCCCGGCAGAAGACTTTATCCTGGCAGTCAGGCAGGACGTCTGCGCAGGAAATACAAAGAGGCGGAAAGAACACATCTGATATGTCGTGGAACAGATCAGCTAAAATCAAGCCATGTCCTTGGTTAATTTCTTGATTTCGGTGGCGTTTTCATCAATCTCCATGCGCGGTGCGTCCCAGAGGTCTTCCAGGCCGTAAAACGAACGCGCCGACTCCTGAAAAACGGAGATGACCACATCATCATAATCCAGCAGCATCCATTCCGCGTTTTCCTGGCCTTCCACGCCCAGTGGCAGGATGCCTGCCTTCTTCATGTATTCCTGAATGGCGCCGGATACCGCCTGCACCTGCCGGTCGGTTGCGCCTGAGCAAATCAGCATATAGTCCGTGAAGGACGACATCTCTTTGACATTTAAAACCACAATGTTTTTTGCTTTTTTCTGCAAGACGGCGTTGATGCATAAAAGCAGACGCCGGGCCGATTCATTTTTTTTAGCTGCCAAAATTATCTCCTTTTGTTTTTAACCCCTGAAGTGTGCACCGTGAACCCTGAAACGCGTGCCACCTCCAGGTGGTGAACCATGAACCTGTTTTCTATGTCATAATTGCAAAAACTTGACAATATGTCATTTTGAGCGGGGTGTGCGACAAATTTATGAGGCCATTTTCAGGCCGCCGTCCGGTCCTCCCAGCAATCTTCCCGGCGATTACTCAAAATATTACAGCGCAGGGCAATAATGCTGTTGGCGCCTTTAACCGTCCAGTGCATGCCCGACTGTTTCAGACGCTGACCGGCAACGGTTCGGCGCCCTGCCTCCAATACCCCCGAACCTACAACAAGCCCCTTCTGCCTGAAGGTTGCATAGCGCATCCGTTCTTTATTTTTCTCAAAATAACCGATCTCCCTTTCACATATTGCCTGGTTGTGACCGGGTAGGGTTAAGCAATGCGTGATTGCATCAATCACAGATTCCGGGTGTCCATCATCGAGTTCCTTGCGGCGGTTTTCCGTCCATTGATGCAGTTTTTCTTTGCCCTGCCCAATGTCTCTTTCTTCACCACCGGAACCCCGGTGCCATCCATACAAACATTCAATTTCGGAACCGGCCGCAAATCGCAGATGCGCTCATTAATGAAGACTATTTCTTCGCAAAGTTCTTTGAATGTTTGATGGGTTTCAATCTCGTCCTGATACTTCTGTAGTTCCGGACCCACTCTTACACTCTTGGCGTAACTCTTTCCCTTGA
>DFZJ01000065.1 GCA_002382045.1 Syntrophaceae bacterium UBA4059 | reverse complement strand
TATTCCAGAAATTCATCCAGCCTTGATGCCGTGCCGCTTGCCCTCTGACGAAGATATTTATCCACATACAAAACCATTTCCTCTTTCAGATGGCCCGGCAGGATAACCTGTTCCAGTTTGATGGCGCTGTTCTCAATGGTTATCTCGCTGTAGGTGCTGTTATACAGGTGAGTATCGCCGCTGATATACCGGACATGGCGTTCATTGGTCGTGACAATCTCATCCATCACGTGTGAGCTGCGATTCTGAAAGTCACTGCGGAAAAATATGATTTCGCGGGCAACCAGCGGGGCATTTCTGCTGAAATGCTTCCGCCTTTCCAGTTGTTCCCTGTAATCCGTGCAAAGAATGGAAAGAACGTTATGAATGATGATGCCCCTTTTATCAATGTAGAAATTACAAAGGCTGAATGTTTGCCTGAAGATTTCACTGGTGGCGTTCATAAACAGCAGCAGAAGGATCTTCTGGTCAAATTCATCCAGTTTGTTCTCACGACAAAAAATCGGGAAGAAAAGTTTAACACCCGACCGGATTGACACGCCTTGCCGTGTCTTATTGATCTGCCGCACCCGGGCAAGTTCGGATTCAATTTTTTTCTGATCGAAATCACTGGCTGACAGGCCCAGCGCAGAATATATGCGGCCGTCAGTAGAGCTTTCTGTCGGCCAATCTTTTTTCCCGGCGCGGAGCGCTGCCAGTACCAGCATCAGCAGGGCTTGCTTCTCCAGGGCTTCAAGATATTCCAGATTGTCAGCGAAAGGCCCTTTATTCCGCTGTGGCGTACAATCCGATGCCAAAGAAACTATCTGCCCAGCCTGCACCGGGGATGACATTTGGTTGTTAACGGCAATGTTTGGCTTGTCCATCATGTTTTATTCTCCCTATGATCTCTTTTTGATGGGTTCGACAACATCAACGATACCTGATTGGACGGCTTCGTCAGTGGAGAGCCAGGTATCGACATCCCGCAAAAGATAGTTTTCCAGTTCTTTGCTGTCTTTGATATTGGAATAGGTCATGTAATGATTCAGGATGCGTTCATGAAGCATGTCTTCTTCCCGGTGGCCGGCAATCAGCTGGCTGTGATTACCGATGTTCATAGCCGAAAAGCGATGCGACAAAATAGACGTTCGGGGCGTTACGACTCTGTGGCCCTTCTCGCCGGTCATGAAGATTAGCAAGCCCATAGAGGCGATCATTCCGATCCCCGTTGTGTATATGGGAATGTTCGACCATTCCATGATGTCAATGATTGAAAAACCGGCTGTGCAAGTACCGCCCGGCGAATTAACGACCATCTGCACCTGGTTGATGTTCCCCTTAATATTAAATTCGATGATTTCCTTGCAGACACTTTCAGCCTTTGCCTCATTAATACTGCCGGAAAGATAAATGATGCCGTAATCAGACAATACCTTTTCTTCTCGTTCTTTTTCTTTTGCCGCCATGGTGAACCTCCTTTGATTATTTCTGATCCAATAGTGCATCAGGGGAGTGTCATATTTGGACATTTTAAAAAATAATTTTGCGTTTGATGAAAATATTTTGTATCAATTTACCCGGAGCTGTGCACCGGATTATTAATGGAAGAAACAAAGCCCGTCATTGCGAGCAGACCCTCGGTCTGCGTGGCAATCTAAAATCGCGAGATTGCTTCGCTTTGCTCGCAATGACTCATTCAAGTTTCTTAAAATATTTGTTTTGGTGAAGTCATGCGCTTGAAAACCATCCGGAAACTTGTGGACGCCATAACCCTTCTTTCCCAGCCGACGGGAACGACCATCTCCGCCCTTTCGGAAAGGCTCGATATTGATAAAAGGCAGGCCTACCGGGTTCTTGACGAAATTCAGAGCGAATTCAAAATCATGATTGATAAGGACAAAGCGCTGCTGGGCGGTGAAACCAGGTATTATCTGGATAAAGAATTTATTCGCCGATTGTCGGAAATCAAAGTTGCGGATTTGAATCTGACGCTTGCGGAAATCATCAGCCTCTATTTCATCAAAGGCCATTCGCGCCTTTACCGCGGAACCGATATAGAGATCAATATTGAAAGGGCTTTCAGCAAACTGGATGTTTTTGTGCCGGAAGGTCTGGTCCAAAAACTGGAAAAGATCAAAACGCTCTTTCTGTCGGCCGATAAATTCACAAAAGATTATACGGGAAAAGAGGAAACCATAGAATTATTGACGGATGCCATTTTGCAGAAAAAAGCATGCCTTGTTGAATATCACTCTTTTTTTTCGGGTAAAATGAAGACCTTCCACATTGACCCGCTGAAATTATTCGACTGGACCGGGGGGGCTTTATTTATCAGTGCGAGTGGCTGAATATGATTCCATTCGTACGCTGGCCATGGAAAGAATCAATAAAATCAACATCACGGAAAAAGAGTTTGATGCGCCCGCTGATTTCGATCCCGATGTGATCCTGGAAGATGCTTTTGGAATTGTCTACGACGATCCGGTTACCGTTAAAATTCAGTTCTGCCCCAAACAGTCACCATATATTCAGGAGCGGCAGTGGTGTAAAAATCAGAACATTGAAAAACTCAAAGATGGCTCCATTATTTTAACCATGAATCGGACTATCGCTTTTCCCTGGCGCAATAGTTGGTGCTCAATTTGGAAAAGGTAACGATCATGTATTTGAATCACCACAGGAATAATGCGCGGCTCTTTTGATTGACTATATTCCATCTTTTTCGTATATTCGATACGTAATTTGTTCATGAGGAAATAATTGATGAAAAGAATGACGCAAAACAAATTGGTCAAAACCAATCAAAAAACGGCTTTTGAAGAAAAAGCAATCATTCTAAAAGAACTGATGCCGACACTGCGCAAAAACTACAGCATCAGAGAACTTGGCATATTCGGTTCCTACGTTTCAGGCAATCATAAATCAACCAGCGACATCGATTTACTGGTTGAATTTCAAACACCGCCATCTTTTTTTGGCTTCATCCGTCTGGAAAACTTTCTGAGCCAAAAGCTGGGGGTGAAGGCCGACCTCGTCATGAAAGATACTCTTAAACCGGCTATTGGCCGCCGTGTTCTTTCAGAATTGGTACAGATATGAAAAGGCCGCCAAAAGAGTTTTCCGACTACTTGACGGATATGATCGATTATGCGGATAAAGCTTCCAATTTCCTTCACGGTGTATCGTTGAAATCTTTTAAAGCAAACGAGGAAAAAGTTTTAGCTGTTATTCGTTCGCTGGAAGTGATTGGCGAGGCAGCACGGAAAATTCCAAAACCTGTCAGGGATAAATATCCTCAAGTACCCTGGGCAGAAATAACCGGCATGAGGGACAAGCTTATTCACGACTACTTTGGTGTAAGTCTTGACGTTGTCTGGCTTACTGTAAAAAATGATTTACCAGAAATGTCCAAAGCGTTAAGGATAATGATGGCCGATATAACCGCAAGAAGCAACCCGTGATCTATTTCCGCAATCTCAGCTTGTTATATCGCCCTGGTGTTGATTGACGCAGAAGAAGGCATCACCGAACAGGATGCTAAAATTGTCGGTCTGGCTACGTGCAATACACCAAGCGTGTGGGAACCT
>DFZJ01000124.1 GCA_002382045.1 Syntrophaceae bacterium UBA4059 | reverse complement strand
TCCAAGGCAAAACTTTTGGCGTCGCCGCACATCATGGTTTCCGACAATAACGAAGCCCGAATACAGGTTGGCCAGCAGGTGCCCATCCCGACCTCGGAAACGTATGGATCAAGCGTCGTCGCGCCGCAAAGAACCATTCAATACAAGGACATTGGCATTATTTTAAAAGTAAAGCCGATGATTAACGACAGCGGACTGGTTTCGCTGGAAATATCGCAGGAAGTCTCCGATTATTCGACCATCAAGCTATATTCCAACGAAGATCAAATTATTCTCACCAAGACGGAGGCCACAACCAAGCTGGTCGTCAAGGACGGCCAGACCATTGTAATCGGCGGCCTGATTCAGGAAACCGACAAAAATGCCAAAGCCGGACTGCCCTGGCTGGTCAAGATCCCGATCATCGGTTATTTATTCGGCAATACCAGCAAGGATAAAGAAAGAACCGAACTGGTTATTCTGCTGACCCCGCATATCGTGAAGGACCAGACGGACGCGACAGCGGTTACTGACCGCTTTATCGGGAAGTTTAAAGACGAGAAGATGAGCGATGATATTCAGAAGAACGTGAGCGGCAGGCCGAAGACTGAAAAAGAACCTGTCAAGAAGCAATAGAAAAACATTGCAGCAAAGCAGACCCACCGAATATTGATCATAAAGAGGTCGGAATTTTGCAGCCGAATGTGCCTTATCTCGAACCGGAAAATTTCCCCAAGGTTCCCTTTGTCATGGAAACGCTTTCCGTGCGTTTTATCCGGGAAAATAAAGTTGTGCCGCTGGAATTCAAGCAGGACACTTTAAAAATTGTCATGGCGGACCCGCATAATCAGGAAGTCATCGACGCGATTAAAATTGCCGTTTCCCATAACCTGGAAATCTATACCAGCGAACGCCAGGCCATCAACGATCATCTGGAAAAGTTCTACAGCCAGGACATGCAGGACATCAACAAGATCATCGAAAATATCGAGGATGACGCTACTGTTCATTATATCCGCGAAGAAGAGGACGACGTCGGCCATCTTCAGGATCTGGCGTCCGAAGCGCCGATTATCAGACTGGTCAATATCATCATCACGCGCGCGCTGGAAAGCCGTGCCAGTGACATACACATCGAGCCTTTTGATGACGAGGTCAAAGTCCGCTACCGCATCGACGGAGTTCTGCATGACATTGAGATCATTCCCAAAAAACTTCAGGCTGCCATTTTTTCGCGCATCAAGATCATGGCCAAGCTGAACATCGCGGAAAGACGTCTGCCGCAGGACGGGCGAATCAAGCTCAAGGTTGGCGGTTCGGAAATCGACGTGCGCGTTTCCAGCATACCGGTTCTTTACGGCGAAAGCCTGGTGATGCGTCTCCTGGGACAGAAGGGCATCAAAATTGACATGGAGCAGTTGGGGTTCCCCGCCGATTCGCTTGTTACCTTCAATAAGTTAATTAAAAATCCCAACGGCATTATTCTCGTAACCGGTCCGACAGGCAGTGGAAAGACGACCACGCTTTACGGAGCGCTGGATAAAATCAATTCGCCGGATAAAAAAATCATTACAGTGGAAGACCCGATCGAGTACCATCTCAAGGGGATCAATCAGATCCAGGTCATGCCGCAAATCGGCCTGGATTTTCCAAATATCCTGCGCCATATCGTGCGCCAGGACCCGGATATTATCATGATCGGCGAAATACGCGATCTGGAAACGGCGGAAATCGCCATCCAGTCGTCTCTTACGGGGCATTTGGTTTTTTCCACCCTGCACACCAACGATGCCCCCACGGCCATTACCCGTCTCCTTGACATTGGCGTGCCGAACTTCCTTCTGGCGGCTACGATTCGCGGTGTGCTGGCACAGCGGCTGGTTCGCGTGATCTGTCCGGCCTGCAGGGAAGTTGACGAAGAAGCTGTCGAAGGCGAACGGGCCAGGGAACTTTTTCCCGAAGGCGGCGTGACGCTTTACCGGGGACGGGGCTGCGAAAAATGCGCTTACACCGGTTTTCTGGGGCGTTCCGGCATCTTTGAGTTGTTTACCATGGATGCTTCCATTCATCAGTTGATTGTCAAAAATGCCGACGGCCGGGAGATTCGCGACACGGCCAGAAAGAACGGGATGCGCACGCTGATGGAGGATGGTCTGCTTAAAGTAAAGGCGGGATTGACCACGATCAACGAAATATTCCGCGCGACGCAGGAGCTCTAATGCCCAGTTTCTCCTACCGGTCCATTAACCGGGACGGCACCGTATCAGAGGGGGTGATCGAGGCCCGAAGCGAGCACGAAGTCGAACTGTATCTAAAAAACAATAATGTTGTTCCCCTGCGCATCCAGGAGGTCAAGCAGGGTCTTGGAAAAGATGCTTTTTCTTTTCAGTCGGCCAAAAGCGAACTACAGGTTTTCACCACCGAACTCTACACCCTGATGAGCGCCGGTCTGCCGCTGGACCGGAGCCTGAACATCCTGTTGGGTGTTACCCGGAATAAAAAAATGAAGGAGGTCATCTTTGACGTCCTTAAATCCATACGCGAAGGCGGCACGTTTTCCGACGCCTTGCAAAAACATTCTAATGTTTTTTCCATGCTTTATATCAACATGGTCAGGGCCGGTGAGATCAGCGGAGCCATGGATGTGGCGCTGGAGAAGCTGATTGAATTTCTGGAAGCGTCGGAGGAGTTAAAAAATCATATTTTTTCCGCAATGATTTATCCCGTGATTCTGGTCGTGACCGGCATTTTGTCTATTATTGTCCTGGTGACGGTTGTGCTGCCGAAATTTACGCAAATCTTTGCCGATCTGGGAACACAGTTGCCCGTTTCCACGCAGATTCTGGTCGGTTTCAGCCATATTCTTTTGTCTTACTGGTGGGTCATTCTGCTGGCTTTGGCGATCCTCTGGTTTGTTGCCCGATCCTATATCAAGACCGACAAAGGTCGATATAACTGGGACAAGCTGAAAATCAAATTGATGGGTGATATTATTTTGAAACTGGAGACGGCCAGATTTTGCCGGACTTTGGGCGCGCTGTTGCGAAGCGGTGTGCCGCTTCTGCAGGCGGTGAAAAATGCCAAGGACATTATCGGCAACTTTGCCGTCTCCTCCGCTTTGGATCGGGTCACCAAAGAAATCAAAGAGGGTAAAGGGATCTCTAAACCGCTGTCCGACGCCAATATTTTTCCAGAACTGGCCATGTCCATGATCAAGGTCGGCGAAGAGACCGGCCAATTGGACGTTATGCTGATCAAAGTCGCCAATACCTATGAGAAGAGCTTGAAAAATTCCATTAAGCGGTTCATCAGCATTTTGGAGCCGGCGTTGATTCTGGGCATGGCTTTTATTGTCGGTTTCATCGTCATCTCCCTGTTGATGGCGATTTTCAGCATCACGGACATACCTTTTTAATAGGTTAACGATGGCGGTGTTTTATTCAGAGAGG
>DFZJ01000040.1:3618-6704 GCA_002382045.1 Syntrophaceae bacterium UBA4059 | reverse complement strand
TCATGACATGATTCAGGAGACCGGGCGTATCCAATCGGGCTATTCTTGGCATATCCAAATCATGCTTTCATCTGTATTTCGTGTCAACTTATTTTTGTTTTTAAGGTCGTCCCTAACTTTCACTAACTTTCAGGAAGGCAAAGGCAGGAAAAGCCGACAAGCAGGTGACCGCCTGGGCCGTCGGGGTGTTGCCGGGCAGTTTGTTTCTCTCGGCGATCACCATTCTGGAGCTGGAACTTGGCGTGCTTCAAATCGAACGCCGCGATTCTGCCCAAGGTTTGATCCTCAGGAATTGGCTGGACGGGCATGTACTACCAGCATTTGCCGGGCGGGTGCTGGCCGTTGACACGGCCGTCGCTCAGTGTTGCGCCAAACTCCATGTCCCAGATCCCCACTCCGACCGTGATGCCATTATAGCGGCAACAGCCATTGTCCATGGCATGGTCGTTGTCACTCGTAATGTGGCCGACTTTGCGCCGATCAAGGTTCAAATCCTCAACGCTTGGGAGCGCTAATGAATTATCAGTCCCTCATACCGGGCCTGATAAACTCGTCAAAAACAACTTTCCTTGCAGTAAATTCAGGGCGTACGTTCGTTTATACTCACCTTTCGCTCATTTTTTATCGACCTGATGATTTATTTCATGGATTTGAGTCGAATATGACCCTAACCATGCCATGTTTTATTCAGAAATTGACGATGGCCTTGTCTTCATTCTTAGCAAATATCCAGAAGTGGAGTGAAATAGACATATTTAGGCCAAATTACCCACTGATGTGGAGTTTTTAAATGGAAATTGTCAAATAAAACAAGCGAAATGTCAGTTTATAAATTTCCAAGCGTGTATTTTTTTTGGATTACCACATTACGTCCCTAAATCTGTTGACCTGAAAAATAAAAGATCAAATAGTGAGAGCGTCCCGGAGTCCTGTGTTTCCCGGAAACAGTGAACACGCGAGACCATTTCGGCATGATATCCTCGTCCTTGACTGGCAAGTGGCAGACGGTTTCCGGAGCGTACTGAATGCGAAGTGTATAGGCTTTTGGTATGGCAAGTTCTGTCTTTATCTGAGCCATTGAATTCCTTGTTCATTCAACTGTCGCGTTGGCCTTTTGGGGTTGCTTCAAGCAGAGCCAGAAGTTTTGAGCGAAGATTCGGCAGCTTGGTTGTTGCGACATCCCAAACTATTGTATAGTCAACACCAAAATAATCGTGGATAAGCCTATCACGCATTCCAGTGACCTTACGCCACTCGATATCCGGTTGCATTTTCTTGATATCTTCTGGAAGTTTTTTCGAGGCTTCGCCGATGACCTCGATGCTTCTAACAAAGGCTCTTTTTAGCGTTGGGTTCCTGATAAACGCGTCATAGTCCGTATCCGATATCTGAGTCAAAATGTAGTCGATTTCGTCAAGGATATGGCGTATGTATTCATGCGGCGATAGGGACATGCTCAACCTCCATGAGAATATGTGGCCCGATGTGTGGGCTGAGAGCCTCTGTGGTCACCAATTCAACTTTGCGCCCCAGGAGTTCTTCAAGGAAGAACGCAACCTCCATAAAATTGTCGAAAGTGTGCTTTTCTGGCATGAATTCCACGAGAATATCAATATCGCTTGAGGGTGTCTGGCTACCCCTGACAAATGAACCGAATAGTCCGATATTTTTCACACCGAAGAATGCCAGCTTTTTTTGTTCCTCTTTAATACGCTGAAATATGAACTCTTTGGTTTTGGTCTTCTTGATCATGGGTGATCCTTCAAAATCCATTTGGTGAAATCGGGATACGTTTACAATAAACAGCAGATACCTTCAGAAATCAGTCACGGATACCAATGGATTTGATATAGGCAATGACATGCCAGCGGTCGATGGCCTGTATCGTTGTGGCAAGGGCCGGTTGCCGGTTGTTTTCACCGGCGCCATAGCTGATATGCTGAAACAGGGTGCCATCCGACAGGCTTTGGACTGTTTTGCTTTTCAAATCCATCGGCAGCGGGGTAAAACTTTGTCCGACGGTGCCATTCCCATCATGATTGATGCCATGACACTGCTGACAAAACGTCCCATAAACGATCTGCCCCCGCCGGATCACCGCATCATCCTCGGCAGCGGCGACACCAGTGTCTCGGCATACATGGGCCGCCAGACTGCTTCTGCGCTGTCCACTGGAACAACGCCGGATTCCATGATCAGTATGGGATTTTCATGCGGCCAATCCTCCTGCGCTTCACACCAAACCGCCTCCGGTCAGATCAGTCCGGCGTCCCGCTGAAACCCCTTCTTCCACAAATTTCCGGTAATGTTTTCATGCTTCCGAAATTTTGCCGCCAAAACGCTTCGATAGATAATTCACATCCTGAAAATCACGTTTGGCTTTACCCATGATAGCGCTATGTCAACAGTAAACGATCATGAATCATTCCGAAAGCTTCACCCGTCCATATGAAAATGACATATACCGCTTTCAACCCAAAACCCAAAACTCAAAACTCAAAATTTTCTTTCATTTTCACGGTAAGGGTAGGTATCCAACGCGTTCACTTCATCGACAATTTCGGCACGTAGAGGTTTGAGGTGAATATAACGCACCAACTCCAACAGGTTCGGAAAAAAGCGTTTTCAACTGGTCATTCACATAGCCTTCGGTATCCATTTGCGGCTCCGGAATCGGTCAACGATGTAATATCAGATGATTTTGATCATAATCCGGGGATTCAATTCAGTCAACACCGGGTTTTCTTTTTGCGGGAAGGCGTGGGAAGCACCGGCAGCCGGTTGCGNNGTAAGTTGGATGGACCGATCATTCCGGTGCTCAAATTTGAAGTTCATAAGTAAGGAGTGTCCCATCTCCACCAAGTTCGTCCCCTCGTCCCCGGCTCCAGAAAATACAGATTTCCGGTATGTTGCAAATGGCCGGCAGCCCCTTGGCATACGGGAATTCAGAGAACCTCCTTCGGTAATTCATAAAAAAGATTCAGCCGAATGGATCAAGTTCTATGAAACTTCGTTGTCGCGTCTTGTGCAACCGCCGCCGCGCCTCAAACGACTGACCCATACGACGTAACGCATCAATATTCATA
>DFZJ01000040.1:0-3476 GCA_002382045.1 Syntrophaceae bacterium UBA4059 | reverse complement strand
AAGTTCAGGAGATCCGGATGTGCAGCTCTTTCCCGGTTACTTCCACCGGATAGGGGCGGACCGGCAATGGCGCCGGGCCGTGTATTTTTTTGCCATCGGCCGTGAAGGTGGATTTGTTGACGCTGCAGCACTGAACCGTCTGGGTTCCCGGCACATAGTCCAGCCTGCGGTGGCCGATGTGGGTGCACCGATTCTGGAATGCCCGATACTGCTCATCCTCCCCGAAAACAACCAGAATCCGCTCCGGCAGGGTCTTGTCCTCGAACCTGACGGCCGTGCCAGGACGGGTCAGCTCGCGAATTTGCTCCAGGCTGATGATCAGTTTGCCCGATTCATAGCGCCAGCCGTTTTCGTCCTGTGGTTTGTCGGTTGCGGAGATGCCGAAAATCCGCTGCCAGATGCTGCGCTGTAAAAATTTCACGGTCATGGAAAAAACCTCCATTCATAAAAGTCGGTAATTTGTTGATCGTAAACACAACCGGTTATCCCTGCCAGTCCACCAGTTTCCGGATTTCCGTAACATCGAATGCGGCGGCCGCCACGATCATTTTCGCCGCGCCTTCGCCGGCATGCGCGGCAATGGCGGCCTTGACGGCATCATAGAGCGGACCCGATTTCTGGATCTCCCTGATCTTCAGATAGAGCCGCAAGCCGGGAGTCTGGAACCCAACCGGGCTTTCGGTGACGCAGAAGAGTACGGCCAGCGGGTTTTCTTCAAGATTTTTCAAACTGCGGTTGTTGCCGAGCCCCAGAACAACCGACTGGTCATCCATGAGTCTAAGACTGCCGAAGTAGGCGGTATTGGGCTGTCCCTTTTTGTCGGCGGTACCCAAAACACCGACTCTTCCGGCTTTGTTAACGATTTCAAATACCTCTTTGTTGATTTCGACCATGGCATCCTCCTTGAGTGAAAATGAGTGAACGTGTATCGCCGGTTCCGGGCGATTCCCGAATGCGCGATTGTCTTCAATTTATCACGGGAGGAATAAAGTTCTGTAGCTTTCGCTACAATACGTGCAACATTCTTACAATCGGTCGGTTGAATGGGACGATACGATGGCTGCCGGCAGAATATACGAATGGCTGTCCTTGTTGATTTTACCCGCTTTTTCGAGTTTTTTTATCGCCTTGCTGATGGTTACCCGATGGGAGCCGGTGAGAAAGCTAATATCCTCGTGGGTCAGGGGAAACTGGATGCGGACCCCGCGGTCGACAGCAACGCCGTGATTGCGGGCCACATTGATCAATACCCGATACAGCCGCTCTTCCAAAGAGGGGATGGCCATATCGCCCAGCCGTGAGGACAGGGAGTCGATCAGTTCGCTCTGTATCCGGATCACCCGCAGGCCGAAGGCGGGATGCTCTAGAATCAACCGTTCGAAATCGGATTTCTTGAATCCGCAGGTATAGGTGTCTTCCATGCACCATGCGGTTACAGGATATCGGGTTGCTTCGCCGAATATGTTTTCGCCGAAGGTATCGCCGGACTTTCGATAATCGAGGGTCGCCTCCCGGCCGTCTTCAAAGACTTTGCTCAGTTTGATCCGGCCCGATTTGATAAGAAACATGGCGTCTGCGGCATCTCCCCGGCGAAATACCGCATCGCCCTGGCGATACACCTTGCTTTTGCCCACACTGCGCAGTATCGCCAGATCTTCGGATTCAAATTCGCTGAAAAGCCAGATATCCTTGATGCATTTGGGGGATAAGGCTGTTCCATCGGGGATATTATTTTCGCACAGACATGTCATCGCCAGGCCTTCTTATGCTTTCTATGTGGATACATCGTCATTTAATTCCGGTAATTCCGGCAAGGTCAGAATTGTCTATTATACATCACATCATGATTGCCCGGTCAACTTTCTTGAAATCGATATAACCACCTGGATTCAAAGCTGACAGAGGATCAAACCATGCTTTCGATGATTTCCCTGGTTGAGATTACTTTGGCGTACGGGGCGGATAACGCCGCCATGAAAGATGCGTGAACATCGGAGGCCCTTATGGTTTGGCCCTTGAATACCAGGTCCTTTGTGGCGCAGGCATCTTCGGCAACGATACAGTTGAACCCCAGATCGAAAGCCGCGCGCGTTGTGGCGTCGATGCACATGTGGCTCATTGCGCCGCAGATGATAAGATGGTCCGGTTTTTCTTTTTTCAGGATTTCCGGCAGCGTCGTACTGCGGAAGCTGTTCGGAAAGTTTTTCATCACAACGGGCTCTTTCCCCATCGGCGTTAGCATTTCATTGATTTTGACCCCGTGGGTGTCGGGCAGGAAAAACGTGGCGCCGGGGCGGGCGGAAATGTGCCGGACATGGATAACGGATGATTTTTTCTTTCTGAATGCGTTTAATAGCATCCGGGCATTTGCCGCGGCTTCCTTGATGCCGACAAGCGCCATGGCACCGCCGGGAAAATAATCATTTTGAAGGTCAATCACGATCAGGCAGTTTTTCATGCTGTTTCCCTTGTCGGTTTATTGATGAACGCAAATTATCCCTGGATTGGCGTTTTATCATCACGGGATTGATGTGGGAGCAGGGGACTGCAACGAGGCATTTGCCGCATACGTCGGCATACCCGATGGAGCTGAACTCTTTTACATTTTCAAGCAGCATGTCATAACACTTGAACCTGTCGAAGGCGTCTGCAAAAAGGGCTTTATTCACGCATCGCTGGACACATTTCCGGCAGCTTCCGTCGTATTTGAAGAGGCATGCGGGAACATCGGCGCGAATATCCGGCGCTATTTTGGCGGATGTAATAAAACTGCCGATTCTGCCGCAGCACCCTTTGTCCGTGATCAGCATATTGTTCAAACCGAAGCTGCCGACTCCCGCGATGCAGGCGATATGCCGATGCGACCAGTCACTGGTCAATTTTGCTTCATCCCAGTTGTGGGTGGCGGGGATACTGCAGGATTGAAAGCCCCGGGAACTGAAAAATTCCAGCAAATGCATGCTGAGCTGCCGGATCAGCTCGTTTGTTTCGATATAGGCGACTCCCCACGCCACAGAACTGCTGCGATTTTTTATGTTTGTTCGGGTCAGCGATTTAGGAAACGGGAGAAAAAAAGCGATTACGGTTTCCGCGTCTGCAAGAAGATCTTTAGGCGCTGCGTGCGTCGGGCTTGCAACGGAACGGAGCAGATCGAACATCAGATCATGCGCCGAGGCGAACCCGACAATCGGCACGCCCCATCGGGTGGAGATATGCGGGCTTGTTTGATAATCTATCAAAAAATCCTGTATTTTCCGGATTACGATCTCTTTCATATTGCCTTGCCGTTATTCCTTGTCCATAAAGGTGTGAGCGATAATGGCCATGCCCAACGAATAAGGATAGATTGTGAGAGCGGATCGAACCACAATCTATCCGTTTGGTTCAAGTAAGCCGCTGCGCGGCAGTTCCCGTACTCCAAAGCCGCTATTCTGAATAACTGAACGGCTTCACGCCCATTCTTTTTTATCTTAGAT
>DFZJ01000146.1:2846-15920 GCA_002382045.1 Syntrophaceae bacterium UBA4059 | reverse complement strand
GACCGGGTGACGCTTGATGCGAGCGGATACGGTGCGGTGCCGGTGCGGAGCGGCGACAATGACGCGCGGGCAGGTATGCCGGATCTGGACGCTACCTTTGAGTTCGGCCCGGCGATTCGTATCAAACTTCTGGACTCTAAGGAAAACAAATATCGTCTGAGCGTGGCGCTGCCGGTTCGAGCGGTTTTTTCCACGGATTTCAGTTCCGTGCGGCATGAGGGCTTTGTTTTCAGTCCCAGACTGAATTTTGAGAAGGGCGACGTGATTCCCGGCACGGGTGTGTATTTGGGCGTCTCCACGGGGCCGATGATTGCCAATCGCGGTTACCATGAATATTTCTACAAAGTCGAACCGGGATATGCCACGGTGTCACGTCCGGCTTATGCGCCGGGCGGCGGTTACAGCGGTTCAACGATGACGGTCGGTCTGGGTAAGAAATACAGACAATTTATCTTTAACACTTTTGTCAGCGCTGATTATCTGAAGGGCGCCGCGTTTGAGGACAGCCCGCTGGTTAAGAAAGAGACGTCCTGGATGGGCGGTTTCAGCATTACCTGGGTCTTTTTGAAATCGAAAAAAACGGTTGCTGACGAATCAAATCTTCAATAATTATGCAGTTTGCTGAAAAAGGAAAATTCATGCTGGTTCTCATCACGCGCTGGCTGGTCATTACCGTGGCCATCCTGATTGCATCCAAAATTGTTCCCGGAATTTCCGTGGATTCTTTGTCGACAGCCGTTATCGCCGCCGCCATTCTGGGAATCATTAATGCTTTTTTGCGTCCTGTCTTGCTGATTCTGACCTTGCCGTTGACCGTTCTGACGCTGGGTATTTTCGCTTTTGTCATCAACGCATTCATGCTGCTTCTCGTGTCCCATTTTGTTCCGGAATTTAAAGTCGATGGTTTCTTTTCCGCCTTTCTGGGTACTTTGATCATCAGTCTGGTCAGTTGGATTGCCAATCGCTTCATTAACACATCCCATAACAAGCCCCATGGGAACAATCGTCAAAAGCCCGATTTTATTGATCTGGAACAGGGAGATGACGGGAAATGGCGATAGACGCGACGATCAACCTCACGCCCGCGATGAAGCAGTATGTCGAGATCAAGGAAAAATATCCCGACTGCATTTTATTTTACCGCATGGGCGACTTCTATGAGATGTTTTTTGAAGACGCCCTGACGGCGGCACCCATTCTGGAAATCACTCTGACATCGAGAAATAAAACAAAAGAAGACGCTGTTCCGTTATGCGGATTTCCCTATCACGCCGCCTCCGCCTATATTACCAAACTGGTGGAGAAGGGTTTCAAAGTGGCCATCTGCGAGCAGGTGGAAGATCCGAAAAACGCCAAGGGAATTGTCAAACGCGATGTTATCCGCGTGATCACGCCCGGTCTGGTGCTGGATGAAGAAAATCTGAAAGCGGGAGAAAATAATTATCTGGCCTGTATTGCTTCCGGTCGGGACACGCTGGGACTGGCCTTTCTCGATCTGTCCATCGGCGAGTTTCAAATCGGCGAGTTCGCAAGCCGCGACGCGCTCATTTCCGCCATGGGTGGCCTGGATTTCAAGGAATTGCTGATCAGTAAAACATTTCCTGATCCGGTATTGACGAAAATGCTGGAGGCGCGAATGCCGGCAGGTTGCGTCAATTATATCGATGCGACCGGTTTTGAACCGGGTTTCGCCGATGAAATTCTGGATCGGGAACTGGAAGCCTGCGTTCTCACAAAATCAAATATTAAAGATCGGTTGGCGGCCAAAATCGCCGCCGCCGTCATCTTGCGTTATGTCAATTCCACGCAGATGATTCGCGCCAGTCACATTTCTGAAATCAAATGGTATTCACCGGAAAATTATCTGATCCTGGATGAGACCGCGAGGCGGAATCTGGAATTATTTTCGACCATTCAGGATAACGCCCGCGCCGGTTCTCTTTTCTCGATGATTAATGAAACGCTCACGCCGATGGGCGCAAGGCGCTTGCGCTGGTGGATGGGCTATCCTCTGGTCACGCCTGAAAAAATCCGCGCAAGGCTTGGTGCAGTCGCGGAAATCAAGGACAGCCACACGGTGCGCTCCAATCTGCGAAAAACGCTTTCGCGCATCTATGATCTGGAAAGATTGGCCGGACGCGTCGCGCTCAGAGTGGCAACGCCGCGCGACCTGATTGGGCTTAAATCATCACTGGCCGTTTTGCCCCAACTTCAATTGCTGTTGACGGATTTTACCGAGCCCGCGCTGGCTGCGATTCGCAAAGAGATGACGGACATGTCCGCTTTGGTGGATTTGCTTTCCCGCGCGATTGTCGCTGATCCGCCGCCCCGCACTCAGGATGGGGGATTTATCGCTTCCGGTTTCGATGACGGGCTTGATCAATTGCGCTCGATCAGCCGTGACGGGAAGAAATGGATTGCCCAACTGGAGGCCAAGGAAAGGCAGGCCACGGGCATCAATTCGCTCAAGGTTGGATTTAATAATGTCTTCGGCTACTACATTGAAGTGACCAAGGCTAATGCCTCGCAGGTTCCGGACTCTTATGTGCGCAAGCAAACGCTGGTCAACGCCGAACGTTATATCAATCAGGAGTTGAAGGAATTTGAACAGACGGTGCTGAATGCCGAAGAAAAAATCCGTGAACGCGAAAATCATCTTTTTGATCAGCTGCGCGATGAGTTGATGCAGTATGTTCCCGATATTCAATTCAATGCTTTTCGCGTGGCTGAGCTTGACGCGTTTTGCGCGCTTGCGGAAGTGGCTGAAAAGTATTCCTATACCTGTCCGGAAATCGATGAGGAGGACGTTATTCATATCGAAGATGGACGCCATCCGGTGGTCGAGGCGGCTTTAAAAAAAGAAGGTTTTGTGCCCAACGATACGCTGCTGGATTTGCAGGGCAACCGCCTGCTGGTCATTACCGGCCCCAACATGGCGGGTAAATCCACTTATATCCGGCAGGTGGCTTTAATCGTGCTTCTGGCCCAGATGGGCAGTTTTGTGCCGGCGTCCCACGCCCGGATCGGTGTGGTGGATAAAATTTTTACACGCATTGGCGCTTCGGACAGCCTGATTAAAGGTCAGAGCACCTTTATGGTGGAAATGATGGAAACGGCTCAGATCCTGACGGACGCGACGCCCCGCAGCCTGGTTATTCTCGATGAGGTGGGCAGAGGCACGTCGACTTTTGACGGTTTGAGCATTGCCTGGGCGGTGGCTGAATACATTCACGATTTCCGCGGGCGAGGCATTCGGACTTTGTTTGCCACGCATTATCACCAGTTGACGGACCTGGCCGCATCCAAAGAGGGCGCTAAAAATTACAATATTGCCGTGAAGGAGTGGGGCGAAAAAATTATATTTCTGCGCAAGATCATGGCCGGCGGGACGAGCCGCAGCTACGGCATTGAAGTGGCGCGGATTGCCGGTGTGCCGGCCGATGTGATTGCCCGTGCCAGGGAAATCCTGCAGAATCTGGAAAAAGGGGAATTCGACGAAATCGGCATGCCGCGCATTGCCCGCGGCAAGAATAACGCGAAACAGGCTAATCCGCAGTTAAATCTGTTTGCGGAAAGCGAAGATGTCATTCTGGACGAGCTTCGCCGAATTGATATTTCTTCCATGACGCCGCTAGACGCGCTCAATAAGCTCAGTGAATTAAAAAGCAAGATCTAAATAAAGGATATTTTTGTGCAGACCTTTAAAAAAATCATACTGATGCTGATGATTCTCGTAATCGTTCTGGCGGCGGGGATGTTTTATGCTCCGGGATTTTTAGCTTATTCAACAAACTATGCCAAAGCGGATGCCGTTGTTTTGTTCCTGGGGCCGGATTTTAGCGCGCGTCAGAGGCATGCCATGGATTTGATCAGAAACGGGATGGCCAATTGTCTTATCATTCCGGCCTATAACAAAACCTTTTTCATGGAGCAGGGAAAACTTAAAAATTTGGCCGGTAAAAGAGACAAAAATAATATCAGCGGAAAAGTTGCTTCAGATGCTCTGCCATATTATGAAGATACGCACCTGGAGTTAATTGCGGCAAAAAAAACAATGAAAAAATATGGAAAAAAAACGGCAATATTTGTCAGCTCTCCCTATCATATGCGCCGAATTCAAATCATGGTGGGCAAGGAATTTGATCCGGATGCCCAATATTTTTTTTCACCGACGCCTTACGAGCCGGCCCCGCTTTCTGCCTGGGATCTAAAGACGCCCGACTGGAAAAAAATCTGGAGAGAATATGTGAAAATTCTGTGGTTTAAAATTTATTCTCTTTGGACATCATAAGAGATTAGTTGTCCGGCTTCAGATAAGGCAAAGCCAGTTGCACTTTTTTAAGCGCTTGCTTTTCAATCTGGCGGGCGCGTTCGCGGGTGATGTTGTATTTGTCGCCGATTTCCTGAAGGGTCAGCGGATCATCCGCCATGACGCGGTGCTGGATAATATAACTCTCCCGTTCATTAAGCTTGGCCAGCGCGCCGGCAATGTCGCGCTTAACCAGGCTTCTTTCTTCATGTTTAATCAATGATACTTCCTGATTGTCGCCGTCATGCGTGAGAAAATCCATGTGGGACGTGTCGCCGTCGTCATTGATGAATTCATTGAGGGATAAATCGCGCGTGCCCATGCGCAGGTCCATCTCCGCCACTTCGGAGCCCTTGACGCCGAGTGATTCCGCAATTTCGGCGAATTCGGGATTTCTTTTCGACATGGTTTCCAACTGCTTTTTGGCCTGGCTCAACTTGAAAAAGAGTTTTCTCTGCGCCTGGGTCGTGCCGATTTTGACGATGCTCCAGGACTTGATCAGATAATTCTGAATGTAGGCGCGAATCCACCAGACGGCGTAGGAAATCAGGCGATAGCCCTTTTCGGGGTCAAATTTTTTTACGGCATGGATCAGGCCGATATTGCCTTCCTGGATCAAATCAGCCAGCTTGAAGCCGTAATTACGGTATTCATGCGCGATCTTGACGACAAACCGCAGATTGGAGACAATCAGTTTTTCCGCCGCTTCCATGTCGTTATATTTTTTCAAGCTGACGGCCAGCTTGAATTCTTCCTCCGGGGTTAAAAGAGGAAAACGGTTAATCTCGGTAATATACAGGTCAAGAGTGCCTGTAACAACGGGTAACTTCAACGTTAGGGTCTCCTGAATATTATAATAAACACAGCGTCTTTGTATCGAAGAGTGAATGTCCGGTCAAGTAAATATTTCCACTTCTTGACAGGTAAACCTTCAATGTTTATTCTATAAGAAAAATCTGAGGAATTGAAATGAAATCAGTTAATAAGACGATGATCGAATCAGCCATCAAGCTGGCACTCGAGGTAAAAGCCGGTTGTGTGCTGGTTTGCGTGGATGTCGTAAGTGAGCTGTTAGAACTTCCCGAAGAGGTTAAAAAGTCGGTTAATTTCGTGCTGGTGATGGGGGAGGCGGAAACCATGCCGGAGAAGCTTTCCGACGTTGCAAAAAAGCTTGATATTCCCAGCGTGAATCTGACGCGCGTGGGGAAAATAAAAATCGCAATCGCCAAAGGGATTGTGTCCGGCCTGTTTAAAAAGGGTGATAAAATTATCTGCCTGTCCGGTGTGCCGAGATTCGGTTATGCGGACAGTATATTTTTTATTGATGTCGGGCGGGAATTCGAAATCCTGACGTCCGATGATATCAGCGATGTCGTAGAGGCTGTTCAACCGGAAGTATTCAACGCGGTTTTAAACATCGCTTGTGAACTGGCGGCGCAGGGACGTGAGAGCCGGAAAGTCGGCACCATTTTTGTTCTGGGTGACGATGAAAAAGTCATGCAGTTGTCCCGCCAGATGATCATTAATCCCTTCAAGGGGTATTCGGAAGAACAGCGTAATATTCTGAATCCGGATCTGGAAGAAACCATCAAGGAATTATCAGCCATTGACGGCGCGTTTATTATCAAGTCCGATGGCGTGATTGTTACAGCCGGAAGGCATCTGAGCGCAGCGCTCGAAAGCAAGGATTTTCCATCGGGACTGGGCAGCCGTCACATCGCCGCGGCAGCCATCACCCATGTAACAAAAGCTGTGGCGATGGTAATTTCCGAATCTTCGGGAAATGTCAGTGTCTTCAAAAACGGGAAGCTCTTTGTGACAATAGAAAAACCGGTTGAATAAAAAGGGGTAGGTTATGAGATTTGACAAATTTACATTAAAAGTACAGGAAGCCATCCAGGATGCGCAGTCGCTGGCCGGAACGCTCGGCCATCAGACCATTGAACCCGAGCATCTTTTGGTATGTTTTTTGCATCAGGAAGACGGCATTGTCGGCGCCATTATGAATAAACTGAACGCTTCGCCGCAGAAAACAGAGCAGGAACTGGATCGTTATTTAAGAAAACAGCCCAGTGTGCAGGGCGCCGGCTCAGGCCAGGTCTATATGGGAGGAAGGCTCAATAAAATATTCGACAAGGCGATGACGGAGGCGGCGCAGCTCAAGGATGAATATGTGAGCGCCGAGCATGTGCTGGTCGTGATCGCCGAAGAAAAGGAAGGACAAGCCGGGAAAATCCTGCGTCAGGCCGGTGTGACCAGAGACAATATTTTTAAAGTTCTGGTGGATATTCGCGGCAATCAGCGCGTGACCGATCCGAATCCGGAAGGCAAATATCAGGCCCTTGAACGCTATGCCAGGGATTTCAACGAACTGGCGAAAAAAGGTTCATTCGATCCGGTGATCGGCCGGGATGAGGAAATTCGCCGAATCATGCAGGTGCTCTCGCGGCGCACCAAGAATAATCCGGTGCTCATCGGCGAGCCGGGTGTCGGCAAGACGGCTATTGTGGAAGGTCTGGCGCAACGCATCGTCAACGGCGATGTGCCGGAAAATCTCAAAAACAAACGCGTGATCGGCCTGGATGTCGGCGCATTGATTGCCGGTGCGAAGTACCGCGGCGAGTTTGAAGAACGTCTGAAAGCGGTTTTAAAGGAAGTCATCAGTTCCGAAGGGGAGATCATCCTCTTTATCGATGAAATCCATACCGTGGTCGGGGCCGGTGCGGTGGAAGGATCGATGGATGCTTCCAATATGCTTAAGCCCGCGCTGGCACGGGGCGAACTTAGGTGCGTGGGCGCGACGACGATCAATGAATACCGCAAATACATTGAAAAGGACGCGGCGCTGGAACGGCGCTTTCAGCCTGTTTTAGTCAAGGAGCCGACGGTGGAAGATACGATCGCCATTCTGCGCGGCCTGAAGGAGCGCTATGAAGTGCATCACGGGGTGCGCATCAAGGATTCGGCCATTGTGGCCGCCGCCACACTGTCGCATCGTTATATCACGGACCGGTTTTTGCCGGACAAGGCGGTGGATTTAATCGATGAAGCTGCGTCCCGATTGAGGATAGAGCTGGACTCCATGCCATCCGAGATCGACGCGATTGACCGGAAAATTATTCAGCTGGAAATTGAAAAGCAATCGCTTAAGAAGGATACGGATAAAGCCGCCAAAGAGCGGCGCGACAAGATCGAAAAGGAACTGGCTGAACTCAAATCCAGCATGGATCAGATGAAGATGCACTGGTCCATGGAAAAAGATATTATTAAAAAAATTCAACATATCAAAAGCCGGATGGAATCACTGAAGACTGAAGAGTTCAATGCCCAGCGTGAAGGCAATCTGGCGAAAGCCGCGGAGATCCGCTACGGCAAACTGGTTGCGCTGGATCGTGAACTTCTGGAAGAGCAGCAAAAGCTGGAAGAAACTCAAAAGAACAACCAGATGCTCAAGGAAGAAGNNTTCAGAAAAACAACCAGATGCTCAAGGAAGAAGTGGATGCCGAAGATGTGGCGGAAGTGGTCGCCAACTGGACGGGTATTCCGCTTTCCCGCATGATGGAAAGCGATGTACAGAAGCTCATCCACATGGATGAACGCCTCAAGATGCGCGTGATCGGTCAGGACGACGGCATTGGAGCGGTATCCGCCGCGTTGAGAAGGGCGCGCTCCGGCTTGCAGGACCCCAACCGTCCGATCGGGTCTTTCATTTTCCTGGGGCCGACCGGTGTCGGCAAAACAGAACTGGCCCGTGCTCTGGCGGAATTCATGTTCGATAATGAACAGGCGATGATTCGCATTGATATGTCCGAGTACATGGAAAAGCATGCGGTGGCGCGTCTGATCGGCGCTCCGCCCGGCTATGTCGGCTATGATGAAGGCGGTTATCTGACGGAAGCCGTTCGACGGAAGCCTTACAGCGTGCTGCTTTTTGACGAAATTGAAAAGGCGCATCCGGATGTGTTCAATATTCTGCTGCAGATTCTGGATGACGGCAGGCTCACCGACGGCCATGGCCGCACGGTCGATTTTAAAAATACCGTGGTGATTATGACGTCCAATGTGGGCAGTCAGTGGATTCAGGATCCATCGCTTAACGACGAGGAAAAACAGAACCGTTCGATGGAAGTGCTGCGCGCGACATTCAAACCGGAATTCTTAAACCGCATCGACGACATTATCATGTTTCATGCGCTGGCCCTGGAAGATATTTATAGAATCGTCGACATTCAACTGGGTTTGATCGACAAGCGCCTCAAGGAGCGCAAGCTCAGCATCGAATTGACAGATGCGGCGAAAAAATATATAGCCGAGCAGGGTTACAGTCCGGTTTACGGGGCGCGGCCGCTCAAACGTTCGCTGCAAAAGCTCATTTTGGATCCATTGGCGCTGGATATTCTGGCCGGGAAATTTACCGAAGGGAATCACATTGTCATCAGTGTGTCCAAAGGGGAGATAACATTTAGCAAAAAGTGAAGCGTAAAGCGTGAGGTGTCAGGAGTGAGGCCTAAAACGCCTGACGCCTCACCCTTAACCAATACCGAGGGGGGGATTTTATGACAGAAGAGAAGAAGGGCGAAGGATTTGTCATTAAAGATAAACGTTTTTCGGAAGAGAATAACGCAAAGGAAGAACCGGCTGCGGCGAAAGAACCGGATGTAAAAGAAAAGGTTGAAAAACCCGCCCATGATCCGATGGATTATCCGCCGGTCAATTTTACGAATTTTGTCATATCGCTCAGCACCTCTGCTTTTTTTCATTTCGGCGATTTTCCCGAATATGAAGGAGGCAAGGCCGAAAAGAACCTGCCGGCTGCCAAGCAGACGATCGATATTCTGGATATGCTCAATGAAAAAACCAAAGGTAATCTGGACCAAAATGAAGCCAGTCTGATTCAGGGTGTGCTTTATGAACTGAAAATGCGCTATGTTAAAGAAAAGGGCTGACATGCAAAGGGCGGCGCCCGCGAAAATCAACCTTTCTTTACGTATCCTGCGGAAGCGTCCTGACGGTTATCATGATCTGGCTTCCGTCATGCAGCAAATATCTATTTATGATGAGCTGCATTATTCCCTGCGACCGGAGGGAATTTTTCTTCAATGTCCGGATACCGATCTTCCCACCCATGAAGACAATCTGATCCATCGCGCCGCCAGGGCGCTTTTTAATTATACGGACTATAGCGGCGGTGTTGAAATTATTCTCAATAAAAAAATCCCAACCGCCGCCGGACTGGGTGGTGGCAGCTCGGATGCCGCAACGACCCTGATGGCGTTAAATGACTTGTGTTCACTGAACGTCGGTCAAACTGATTTAATGAAAATCGGTGCAAAACTGGGGGCGGATGTCCCTTTTTTTATTTTTTCAACCTCAGCCTTTGCGACCGGCATCGGCGACAAACTCCATGTCCTGCCGGAGATGCCAAAACTTAACATGATTTTAATCAATCCCGCCTTTCCTCTCTCCACAAAAGCGGTTTATTCAGGTCTTAATTTAACATTGACAAAGAAAAAAAATAGTTATAGCATTCCGCGATTTTACGCCCTAGGTGACGTCATTCGGGAATTGCATAATGATTTAGAGGCGGTATCTCTGAAGATGCATCCCGAATTGAATGATTTCAAGCAAATGCTGATGAAAGAAGGCGCCCTGGGTGCATTGATGTCGGGCAGTGGTCCCACGCTTTTTGGTATTTTTGCAGACGAAAAGTCAGCCAGAGAAGCACGGGATGCTATTTTAAAAAAAGTATCCGGAGAATGTCTGGTTTTCTTTGCCCAATCACTGTAGTGGCTGTATTTATTCGGCATTAAATTTATTAGAGGGACGATGGGGCGTCGTCAAGCGGTAAGACACAGGACTTTGATTCCTGCATTCGGAGGTTCGATCCCTCCCGCCCCAGCCATAAAATATTGCGGAGAAATATTTAAATGCTAGAAAGAATTAGGATTTTTTCCGGTAACGCCAATATAGCGCTGGCGCAGAAAATATGCGAAAAATTGGGCGTGCCGTTGGGAAAAGCCAATGTCACCACCTTCAGTGATGGAGAAACGCGTGTTGAGATTAATGAAAACGTACGGGGTATGGATGTTTTCATTATTCAATCCACCTGCACACCGGTGAACGTTACCTTAATGGAACTGCTCATTATGAGTGACGCCATGAAGCGGGCATCGGCCGACCGCATTACCGCCGTCGTTCCTTATTATGGATATGCCAGACAGGATCGAAAAGTCGCTCCCCGCGCGCCCATTTCGGCAAAGTTAGTCGCTGATCTGATTACGACCGCAGGCGCCCAACGTCTTTTATCCATGGATTTACATGCCGGCCAGATTCAGGGGTTCTTCAATATTCCCGTGGACAATCTATTTGCCACGCCGGTTTTAATTGATTATATGAAAAAGAATTATGAGGATAATACGGTGGTTGTATCACCGGATACCGGTGGCGTGGAAAGAGCCCGGGCTTTCGGCAAGCGATTAGGGGCGTCTCTGGCGATTATCGATAAACGCAGAGAAGGTCCCAATGAAGCCCAGGTCATGAATATTATTGGGAATATTAAAGGGAAACGGGTCATTATTCTGGATGATATGGTTGACACGGCGGGAACCGTTGTTCAGGCGGCCAACGCTCTGAAAGATGCGGGTGCCCTCGAAGTATCCGTCTGTTGTACGCATCCGGTTTTATCGGGTCCCGCGATTGATCGCATTGAAAACTCTAATATTAAGGAATTTATCGTTACGGATACAATTCCTTTGAGCGAGAGGGCGTCGAACTGTAAAAGAATAAAGATATTGTCGGTTTCCGGTCTGTTATCTGAGGCTGTGCGCCGCATATACTATAACGATTCAGTAAGCTCATTATTTATTTAGGAGGAGAGGGGTAAATGGAAATAACCGATTTAGCGGCTCAGGTCCGTAAAGAACAGAAAAAAGGTCCAGCCCGCCGATTACGGCAGCAGGGATTTGTGCCGGCTATTTTTTACGGCGGATCCACTGAAAATATTCAGCTGGCCGTAAAAAGCAGTGATCTGCTGAAGCTGCGCAAAGAAAAGAAAGTTCACTCTTTCATCAAGTTGATTATTGATGATGGCGGCAAAAAACTGGAAAAACTTTCTTTGATTAAGGAATTGCAGATTCAGCCCTTAACCGGCAAAATGTTTCACGCTGATTTCTATGAAGTGGATATGAAAAAGAAGCTTGAATTCGACGTCACGCTTAATTTTACGGGTAAAGCCATTGGCGTGGAAAACGGCGGAGAAATCCAGCATATCAAGCGTGAAATCAAAGTTCTGTGTCTGCCGGCGAATCTGCCTGACCATATTGACGTGGATATTACAGGCATTGATATTGGTCATTCCATTAAAGTTAAAGATATTAAAATTCCTGAAGGCCTGACCCATTTGGATCCGCTGGACGCCGCTGTTGTTTCGGTTGCCGCCGTCAAGGTTGTGAAGGTAGAAGCCGCTGAAGCAGCTGCGGTCGAAGGCGCAGCCCCAACAGCTGCAGCTGAACCGGAAAAAGAAGAAAAGAAAGAAAAGGGAAAATAGGTTTTAATCCCGTTTCCGCGGGACGAGCGTCAATTCGCCTTCGCTTGTTGCGAGTTGATTGATGAGAAATTGGGCGGGAGATCATGCTTCCCTCTGCTTTGGCAAAAATATTTATTCGTTTTCGAAGAGAGAGGGAGCAAATGTCGCATCTGATTGTCGGCTTGGGTAATCCGGGTAAACGCTACGAACCGACTCGGCACAACATCGGGTTTATGGCACTGGATGCGCTCGGAGCTCAGCTGGAAATACCATTGAAACAGAAGAGTTTCAATGCATTGTGGGGCAAAGGAAGCATCGGCGGAAAAAATGTTCTGCTGGCCCAGCCCCAAACATTCATGAATTTGAGTGGTACTGCGGTAAGGCAGTTACAGGCGTTCTTTAAAACGGATATCAGCAATCTCATCGTTATTCACGATGATCTCGACTTGCCTTTTGGCGCTGTCCGGCTGAAGGCGGGAGGAGGGACTGCCGGTCATAAAGGGCTGGCATCTATCGAGTCTAACTTGGGAACTTCCGATTTTATTAGGGTGAGGCTGGGTATTGGCAAACCAGTTGACAAATCCCGAATAGAGGGTTATGTGTTGGAGCCCTTTCGGAAGGAAGAGCAAATCGTGTTGCCGGAATTGCTTCAATGGGCAGCCGATGCAAGTGCTGAAATTGTTTTGAATGGTCTGCAGAAAGCCATAGGCAAGTACCAGACAAAAAATATAAATTTTCTAAAGAAGGAGGACTAGTTAATGTTTAGAGAAAAAAGAAGTATTTGGACATTTTTACTGAGCACTTTGATGTTGTTGCTCATGGCCGGCACCGCTTTTGCCGGTGAGGCAAACATCCAGTTGCCCGATTTGACCAAGATTACATTTTTTGGCGGCGCACTTGGCGGGTTGACAATTCTTAACTTCGGGTTGCTTATCTGCTTGGTTGGCCTGGGGTTCGGTTTCTTGCAATATGCGCAGACAAAGGCTTTGCCTGCGCACAAGTCCATGCTGGATGTGTCCCAGACCATTTGGGAAACCTGCAAGACCTATCTTTTACAGCAGGGCAAATTCCTGCTCGCATTATGGATCCTGATTGCCATTTGTATTATTTACTATTTTGGCGCTCTTGCTGAGATGGGGACATCGTCTGTTGTCATCATCCTGGTTGCTTCCGTCATCGGTATTCTGGGTTCCTATGCGGTGGCCTGGTTTGGAATTCGTATCAACACGGTTGCTAACTC
>DFZJ01000146.1:0-2780 GCA_002382045.1 Syntrophaceae bacterium UBA4059 | reverse complement strand
GGTGAATCCCTGGGCGCTTCCGTTCTGCGTATCTGCGGCGGCATCTTCACGAAGATTGCCGACATCGGTTCCGACCTCATGAAAATCGTTTTCCATCTTCCCGAAGACGATCCGAAAAACCCCGGTGTTATCGCTGACTGTACGGGTGACAATGCGGGTGACAGCGTCGGTCCCTCTGCGGACGGTTTTGAAACCTACGGCGTGACGGGTGTTGCCCTGATTACGTTCCTGGCTTTGGCGCTGAAAGACAACCCTGAAATGGGCGGCAGGCTGATTATCTGGATTTTCGCCATGAGAATTCTCATGATCCTGACCTCGCTTGCCTCTTACTTTATCAATGACGGTATCAGCAAGGCCGCTTTTGGTGGTAAAAAAGAATTCAATTTTGAACATCCGTTAACCAATCTGGTTTGGATCACTTCGATCGTTTCCATCGCTGTCACTTTTATTGCCAGCTATTATCTGCTGGGAGACCAGACTGCTCAATACACGGGTCTGTGGTGGGCGCTGGCCACAATCATCAGTTGCGGAACCATCGCCGGTGCTTTGATTCCGGAATTTACCAAAATCTTCACCAGTACCTCGTCCCGTCACTGCGAAGAAGTCGTTAACGCTTCCAAACAGGGCGGCGCTTCGCTGAACATTCTTTCCGGTCTGGTTGCCGGTAACTTCTCCGGTTTCTGGCTGGGCATGGTTATTATGTTCCTGATGTTCGTTGCCTACATGGTGTCGAAGCAGGCGGCCGTTATGGCGATTATGCCCCCGGCCTTTGTATTTGCCGCGCCCGTGTTTGCTTTCGGTCTGGTTGCCTTCGGTATGCTCGGCATGGGCCCGGTAACTATCGCGGTCGACAGTTTCGGCCCGGTTTCCGACAATGCACAGTCCATTTATGAACTGTCTTTGATTGAATCACGTTCCGATGTGAAAGATATTGTGAAAAAAGAATACGGTATTGCGCCTGACTTTGAACTAGCCAAGCACTTCCTGGAATCCGCGGACGGCGCGGGCAACACCTTTAAAGCCACGGCCAAGCCCGTGTTGATCGGCACCGCCGTTGTCGGCGCCACCACCATGGTGTTCGGCATCATCATTATGCTCGAAGGTCTCTTCGGCAATGTCATCGCTAGACTTTCGCTGGTTCAGCCGGAAATCATTTTGGGCCTGATTGCCGGTGGTTGCGTTATTTACTGGTTTACCGGCGCTTCCATTCAGGCGGTTGTCACCGGTTCTTATGAAGCGGTTGTGTACATTAAGAAGAACATTAAACTGGACAAGAAGGAAGCTTCGATTGAAGACTCCAAAGAAGTCGTCAAGATTTGTACCCAGTATGCTCAAAAGGGTATGATCAACATCTTCATCGTGATCTTCTTCATGTGTCTGGCGTTCTCCTTCTTTAATCCCTACTTCTTCATCGGTTACCTGATCGGCATCGCTTTCTTCGGTCTTTTCCAGGCGATCTTCATGGCCAACGCCGGCGGTTGCTGGGACAACGGCAAGAAGATTGTTGAAGTCGACCTGAAGATGAAAAACACCCCCCTGCACGAAGCCAGCGTTGTCGGCGACACCGTCGGCGACCCCTTCAAAGATACCTCTTCTGTTTCTTTGAACCCGATCATCAAATTCACGACGCTGTTCGGTCTGCTGGCAACGGAAATTGCCGTTACCATGAAAGACGCGAATTTGAAATTGGGTCTGGCCGTCGTCTTCCTGCTGATTGCGCTTGTTTTCGTATATCGTTCTTTCTACAGCATGAGAATTTCCGCTGAAAAACTGGGCTAACTTAGAAGACTAACCCTTAACCTGAAAAGGCGCTCCCGAAACGGAGCGCCTTTTTTTATCGTTATTATACGTTTAACGTTGTTCTTTATGATAGATTGAAAATGTAAGATATTTCACCTTCCTCTTCCTCTTCAATAATTTCCGGTTTAATGACTGCTTTCTCGAAAACCTTAGCCATGCGATTGTTTTTGGCCATTACAGTGGCATAGAGGGCCTTGATTTTACGTTCCCTGGCGATGATGATCAGATAATTGAGCATGAACTTCGCAATACCGATCCCCTGAAATTCATCATCCACGACAAACGCCAGTTCATACTGATCCCTTTTCTTGTCAAAAGAGTATCGGGCCTCGGAGATGATCCTTTCCCTGCCTTTGTGCTGGATGGTTCCCACGATAGAAACGACGGTGTGGTAATCGACATTGACATAGGGCTGCATCTTGATGTGGGGCATGATGCGAATCGGCGTAAAGTACCTCATAAACTTTGATTCATCAGAAAAACCGTAGAAGAGACGCCGCATCATATCCTCATCCGATGGTTTGATCGGCCTGAATTTGATCTCCTGGTTGTTGACGAAGGTTTTAACGGTCTCCATGGAAAACGGATAATTGGCGGCATATTCCGTTACATAAATCTGATCTGCGTAAATGTAGCCGTTTTCTTTTGCCTGCCTGATCAAATCATCCCTGTGGTCGGGGTGGGCGATATCGATGATGGCCAGCGTCCTTTCCCTGATGGATTTGCCGGCAATGTTGGCGATTCCGTATTCCGTTACAACATAACGGGTTGTTCCCAGTGTCGAGCGGACATTTTCAGAACTGTTGTGCGCAATGACGATGTTACTTTTCCCGTTTTGATCCAATGATTTGACGGCAACGATCGACTTTCCGCCTCTGGACAGGGTGGATGCCGTGGAAAAATTCAGTTTTCCTTCAAATCCAGGCGGAAAGTGGTCGCCGGGATTTAGCAAAACGGCATTGCCGGTGATATCCACTTTA
>DFZJ01000072.1 GCA_002382045.1 Syntrophaceae bacterium UBA4059 | reverse complement strand
GTCTATCTGGTTTACGGCGAGAAAACACCCTGGCAAACCCATTTCAGGCATTACCGCTATTATCCACCGGAAGAGAACAAACCTCTGAGTCCGGAATACCTGGCCGGCGTTGTTTCCAGCTTTGTCAATGAACACAAAATATCAAAAGCCGTTTTTGTTCTCTGCCTGCCTCGCGCCTGGACGATGGTTCAGCAAGCTGAATTGCCTCTGGCCGCCAGAGAAAATCTATCCAGTGTGATATCCTTTGAGTTGGACCGGTTTACGCCGCTTTCAAAAGATAATGCCTGTTATGATTATGCCGTGCTTGGCGAAGATCTTAAAAATGTAAAGATTTTGCTGGCGGTTGCCCGGGCTGACCGGGTGCAGAGTTATCAGGAAGCGTTTCAAATCAGAAATATCCATATTAAAAAAGTCATCATCAGTTCTTTTGCAATCAAGAGCCTGATACAGAACACTTATCCTCAAGCGGATGCGATTTATTTATCGTTGCGAAACAGCGCTTATGAATACGGCGTGATTGAAAATTCCCTGCTTTATCGCTCCGCCTGCGAAAGCATGGATCCGGAAAGCGGGTCTTCCATTGAAGGCATCATCAAGCGTGTAACCGCCCTCAGTGATGAGTTTATTCGGAATGGAAAGCGGCTGCCAATTGTTATGGATGCGGACGAAAGGCAAATCAATGTTTTGCGCAACAGACTTTCGGGCATGAAAGTTACCAGCCTGGATATGGACAACAAACTCAATGTGCCGAAGCAAAAAAAAGAATTATCCGCCGTGGCGCTGGGCGGTGCCCTCGGCGTTTTTCGTTCCGATCCGCAAAACATCAATTTATTAAACCGGGACAACCGGGCGCAGAAACACATGCCGCGTTTTTTGACGATATTATTAATCACGGCCATTGCGGCCATGACCGCCTTTCATTTTCTGATGCCGCTGAGTTATGAGCAGCAGAAACTGGATGAAATGGACCGGCGTATTCGGGCGCTGAAGCCCGCCGTAAAAAAAGTGGAAGCCTTGAGAGATGAAGTTGCGGCGATAGCCGGCGACATTCAGGCGATTCATGACTTCAAAAAACAAAACGATTTGACGATGAACATCATCAAAGATATGACGGCCATGCTGCCGCCGAATACCTGGCTCACGCGTATGAAAATTACGGACAAGACCGTGGACATAGAAGGGTTTTCGGCATCCGCCACGGAAATTATCCTGAAGCTGGAAAATTCTCAGCATTTTCAAAAAGTCGAGTTCGCCTCACCCACGTATCGCGATCCCCGGCAGAATAAGGATCGTTTTGTGATTAAGATGGAACTGAAGAAGGAGAGCAACGCAAAAAATATAAAAACAGAGATGAAATATGATGCAAAAAAGTAAACTGCTGATCATCTCCATCCCCGTGATAGTCATTCTGGCCGGATTTCTGGTTTATGATTACGGTATTGTCAATCTTTATCGACAGGCCGAGGAGATGAAAGATCAGCATGACACCAAAATGAAAACGCTGAAAAAATATGCCGCGCTGCTCGCGCAGAAACCGTCGTTGGAAAATCAAATCGTCGAACTCAGGCAGGCCAGGAAAAATGAAGACGGCAAGATGATGGCGGCGCAGACCATCGCTATCGCTTCCGCGAACCTGCAGAATACGGTGAAGGGGATTATCACGGGGAGAAACGGTGTCATCAACAGCGAAAGAGTGGAAAAAACGGAGGAGAAAGGCAAATTCAAAGTGATCAGCGTTACATTTGACGCAGTATTCCCGGATATCCGGGCGCTCTCGGATACCCTGCTGACCATCGAAACCCAGGTCCCTTACCTGGTCGTCAGAGAGGTCGATATGCGTGTGCGCAATTACAACGATCCCCGGGATTTGATTGTTAAACTCAAGGTTGCAGCGCTGGCGGGGCAATAGCTCATGAGTAAAGTTCAATACGTTTTAAAAAGCGTCAATGTTTTAAATATAATTCTTTTAGCGATGTCGGCCGGATTGTTTTTCACGTGGGTTTATCCGTTGCTTGATACCGACATCAAAGTGGACATGCCGCGGGTGGAAGAGGCCGCTGTTCGTCAGGATTCAGAGGATATTGCCGTTGAAAGCCTTAATATCATAGAATATTTTGACATTACGCGAGACGATTTCTTTCGTCCGTTTATCATTTTCGAGACAAGAACCGATCCGCCGAAACTTGGCGGGACACAGACGGCTAAACAGGAAACCGTTGCGGTTGTTGAAAACATGCCTACAGCCCTGGATTATGTCATCGTGACGGAAAAGAACTTATTTCATTCAGAAAGGAAAGCGCCTTCAGAGAAAGCGGGAGGTCAAATTTCCAGGCCCGAAATTATTTTTTACGGTGCGATCATCGACGGCGAGACACGAATCGCCTACATCGAAGACGTCAGAAATCCCTATGCGACACCGGGAAGGGGAAAGCGTCAGACGCCTATTGTTCAGGGGGCAATGATCGGCGGTTACAAACTTACGGAAGTCAATCCCGAAACGCTGGTTCTGGTGCGCGGAGACGATAAAATGGTGGTGAATCTGCGCGATCAAAAAGACAGAAAGGATACTGAGGCAGCAGCGGCAAAGCCGAAGACGCCTTCGATTCCTCAAATGCCGGTCATGCCGCAGATGCCTGTTGTTCAGCCGGCCGGCCCCGGCCCGGCGCCTCCCATCCATCGGAGTGCAGGCCCCGGCTTCCCGTTGCCAACGGGTCGCTGACTTTATCGATAGACCGGAAAAAACGCAAAAAGGAGAATGTAATGAACTTGCAAAATATCTGTACATATAAAAACGCCGCCTGGGTGCCGGCGCTTTTCATTCTGTTTGTGCTTGTTTACGTTGCAATTGCGCACGGCGCCGATCAATGGCTTGTCCAGCCCCGGGAAGAAGGATTGGCAAAATCGAAAGCCATGGTCATCAGCCAATACCAGCCCCACGAATTACGAAAGGGGCAGATTACCATCACGCCGCAGATTATCCCTGAATCCTTCACTGCGGCGGCCAGTCGAGCGGCGGTCAGAGATTCCGAAACAAATGCTTTCCTTGTCAGCTTCTTTGCCGATGTGAATTATGAAGTTATTCTTGATTCTGTAAATACTCAGACAGACGGAACAAAAATCATCAGCGGAAAAATAAAAGATCACAACCTGAGAACATTTACTATGACCATCGCTCCTGATGGATTTATTATAACCTTGCAGGACATGAACCGGCAGGTACTTTATCGGGCGGTGGGCAATACACTCAGTGGTTCGGGGACGGTGACGGAAATCGATATGAAGAAGATTCCGCCAATGATCCGGTAAATACAGTTCAGGGGAATAATTGTGAGAAAAATGAAGCGTTTTATTCAGATTTTTTTAACGGCGGTTTTATTTCAGCTTTGTGTCGTTCCGTCCGCATCTTCCGCGATCATTGATGTGATGATTGTTTTCGATTCCACCGCCACAACATGGGTGGCAAGCAAAGGCGGCATGACCGCTTTTGCCAACGATGCCGTGGCCAAACTGAACGCAGCCGCTGCAAACAGCAATTTGAATCTGACATTCCACCTGGTCCACAAAGCGGAAGTATCCTATACCCATAGCAAAGATCTATCAACAGACTTGACGAATCTTCAAGCCGGCAGCGGTAATTTATCCGTGGTTCTTCAATGGCGAGACACATACGGCGCAGATATTGTTGTAATGATGGTGGACACCGGATCCGAATCCGGCTGGGTTGGACAGGGTTATCTTCTGGACTCCTACAACGGAGACCCGGACTATGCCTATAGCGTCAATGGCATTCGGGCGGTGGCAATTAGTCACGAATTGAGTTGAATAAACATTGAAATATGAAACCATGTATGGCATATTTCAATATAATATTCAGGAAGACATTATGATCATACCACGACCGTATCATATCAACATTGTCAGGGAAGCGCTTGAGCGCTCTCCGGTCGTCGCTATTCTGGGTCCCCGTCAAGTGGGTAAAACAACCTTGGCCAGGGAAATTATGACCTTTTATGGCAGCGATGTTGCACACTTTGACCTGGAGGACATGGATGATCTGGCAAGGTTAAGTGAACCGAAACTTGTGTTGGAGCGTTTGCGAGGTCTGATCGTGATCGATGAAATCCAGTTGCGGGCTGATCTTTTCCCGCTGCTGCGCGTACTGGCCGACCGCCCGGGAACTCCCGCGCGCTTTCTCATCCTGGGGAGCGCATCGCCGACACTCCTGCGGCAAAGTTCAGAATCTTTGGCCGGACGAATTGTCTATCACGAACTTGACGGATTTTCATTCGACGAGGTAAAGGAAGATGAAGGGCTGTGGCGCAGAGGCGGCTTTCCTCCTTCATTTCTGGCCTCTACTGAGGAGGCCAGTGTTCTCTGGAGGCGTGATTTTATTCGCACCTTTTTGGAACGCGACATCCCGCAGTTGGGCATTCGCATTCCGGCCAACACTCTTTACCGCTTCTGGAAGATGATTGCCCATTACCACGGCCAGATATGGAACGGCAGTGAATTGGCGCGTGCGTTTGGCGTATCGCACACGACAGTGCGCGGCTATCTCGATCTATTGACCGGCGCCCTGGTACTGCGCCAGTTGCAGCCTTGGCATGAAAATCTGGGAAAGCGACAGGTTAAGGCACCCAAAATATATCTTGCCGATAGCGGGATGCTTCATTCCCTGCTCGGTATTCAGACACAGAGCGATCTGGAGAGCCACCCCAAGGTCGGCGCGTCCTGGGAGGGCTTCATCGTCAAGGAAATTATTCATCGTTTGGGGGTGAACCCTGAAGAGTGTTATTTCTGGGCCACCCACAGCGGCGCCGAACTCGACCTTCTGATTGTCCGGGGGACACAACGCCTCGGCTTTGAGATTAAACGAACTACCGCACCGCGCCTGACGCCGTCGATACGTTCTGCTATGGAGAGTCTGAAGCTTGATCGCCTGGTAGTTATCCATGCCGGTGAACATGCCTACCCGATGGCTGACCGTATTGACGCTGCACCGTTTTCACATTTGAGTGAGTTTATAGAACCTCTGTGACGGTGATGGGGTAAAGTGCTTTTCATAAATTGATGGTTGCTATTTGGAAATAAATAAGGGGAAATGACAAAATGACAAATCAAAGAAAAATAGCGAAGGTTTTATATTGGGTATTGCTTACGCTGCTTATGGTTTCCTGCATTCCCGCAGCATCACCGTCTTTGGACGCAACAACGGTTAAGGATACAAAGGAAGAAAAAGACATAAAACAAATAAAACCGGATGCGCCAACGAAACTGGGCAAGATGGAACAGCAAGAAAAAACGACAATATCACAATTTGCCATGGGCAAAGAAGCCAAGGAACGAAAGAATCCTTATGCCGATGCGGAAATTACAACCAGGATAATACCATCCAACAATAATACGTTTGGATATGACATCCTGATTTCCGGTCGTTCGCTAATGCAGGTGATTCATCAACCCAATATACCGGGGTTGCCTGGTAATGAAGGGTTTAGCACCAAGGAAAAAGCACAGAAAGTCGCGGATTTTGTGGTGAACAAGATTCGAAATAACGAGATGCCTCCGATTGTCAAAATTAGCGATCTCAAGGCTCTGGGTGTATTGGAGTAGGATGAAGTTTTAGGCGCAGAAAAAAGAATTAACCCATAAATCGCGTATAAAAATAGATGTTTTTAAGTATTTATTATTATTATTTAATTCTTGACAAATGGTCTTGCCGATTATACACAAATAACACTTTTGTACCATCCATCATCTGCAAATTGATCCTATTTCGTCCGACATGATGGATGGAATCTGCCATAGTTCAGCTGGTGTATATGCAAAGAAAGATTGTTTATCTTTTACTGTTATGTATTCCCGCGTCATTCCTGCTGTATTTTTTTATTATTAAATCAGAAAAACAATCCGTTGATCCTAACCTGCACAAGCGGCCGGCTTATCGTACAAAAATGGAGGGCCTGTCGTTTCTGGCGATGGACAGGGGCCGGCAGGTTATTGCCATTAAAGCCGATCGTTTCATCGTGCGGAATATGAAAGTGGGATTTTTCAGCTTCAGCATGGCCGCGGTGGCCGTTTTGGAAAATGTTGCCATCGATATCTACAGCGCAGATGGGAAAGGCCGGACAGACATTTGGCCGGCGGATGAGACAGCCGCAACTTATTTTCACGGATTGAGGTCTTTCGCTTATTGAACTTGGTGCGCAAACAAAAAAGCCGTTTGCGCACTCTACGAAACTGAAAGGAGTTTTATGCAAAAGAGAATAATCAACAAAGCAGGTTCGGGGTTCCTGGCTATTGCGGCATTAGCGGTTTTGGGCTGTGGTTCTGCTGTGAATGTGCCTGTTGCGGAGGGAAAATTCATGATGGTAAAAAATGAAAGTGTGTCTTCACCGTCTGCCACCGGGGGGGCTGGTATTTCAATGCGGAGCTTGTGGACGGTTTCCGGGTATAAAATGGGCGATAACCCCCTGTGGACGGAAAAAGATGCACGCGCCATGCTTTTCAAATCTCTCGATATGACAGAGACCACAATTATTTTTGACGGGAAAACGTGCCGGGATGTCACTTTTCAAAGGGAGACGCTAAAAGCAAAAGAATATCTGGCCTCCGCGTTTCACACCACGCCGGAAGCGCTGGGTATTGCGGAAGAGACATTGGAAGTGGTTAAAACAAATTGCGATTTGCCGGGATTTGACCAATATTTAAGACTTCAAGAAAGGAGGATTGTTATTCAGCTAAACGGGGTTTTTTTGTTTTTTGAGTCAACAATAAATTACTGAAATTAATTAAAAAGGAGGGAAAACATGAAAAGTAAGTGGTACAAGTTTGTTTGTACAATGGCGGTGATTGGCCTGCTGATCACGACCCATGCCTTTGCAGCTTCGGGTGATGTGTATTCCGGTCTGAAGCAATTGAAACCGCAGCTTTCGGCTGATGGCAATACTTTGTATAACGGTGGTTCGGCAGTCGTCGTGGTTGTCGATCCCACCCCCCCCGAAAACCAGGTGAACATCCTGCCGCCTGACAAAATGATCACAGAGCCGGGAAAAGCGACCGCCACTTTTGCCATTACCTATGTGGCTAGCGGTGGCGCAGATCCCTGGGGGCAAGCCTGTTTAACGTTTCCTGAAGAAGCAAAAGCTGCCTTTAATGCCGCCGCAGCCATTTGGGGCAACAGTCTGAAGTCCTCGGTACCGATAAAAATCAGCGCCTGCTGGGCTAATCTGGGTTCATCAAGCATTTTGGGATATTCCGGCGGACAGACTTACTACAGAAATTTCGCAGGCGCTCCCAAGGCGGATACCTGGTACGACAGTTCGTTAGCCAATGCTTTGCACGGTTCTGCTCTGAACTCGACAGGCTATGATATGTACATTACTTACAACCAAAACTTTAGTTGGTACATGGGGACGGATGGCAATACACCCACAGACCAGATTGACCTTGAATCCGTTATATTGCACGAAATTGCGCACGGTCTCAACTTTAGCGGTTCTATGAGCTACACATCAGGAACAGGCAGTTGGGGGGGGGGCACTGGCTTTCCCGTTATTTATGACACTTTTATGAGAGACGGCACGGCTAATCCGGGCAATCAGCTGATCAATACGGGTGTCTATCCTAATCCCTCTACTGCTTTGGGCAGCGCCCTGAAATCCGAGAACATCTGGTTTCACGGCTCCAATGCAATGGCGGCCAATGGCGGCCAAAGAGTAAAAATGTTTGCTCCTGCTACCTGGATGTCCGGATCCAGCTACTCGCATTTAGACTACACAACTTTTTCGGGCGGTGCAAACAGACTGATGGTTTATGCCATTTCATCAGGCGTATCCACACATGATCCCGGTCCTGTGACAATGGGCCTTTTAAAAGATTTGGGCTGGCCCTATCCAACGCCCTCCGGCGGAGCACCGTTATACGCCAGCTTTGCCAACAAGGGTATCTGGCAGTGGACAGGAAGCGGCTGGACCAAGTTGACCCCGGACAATCCGGCCGGCATGGTGGCATCCGGGACGAACTTATATGGCAACTTTACCGGCAATGGCATCTGGAAATGGACAGGCAGCGACTGGACCAAGTTGACGCCGGACAATCCGACAGAGATGGCGGCATCCGGGACGAACTTATATGGCAACTTTACCGGCAATGGCATCTGGAAATGGACAGGCAGCGGCTGGATTCAGTTGACCCCGGACAATCCGGCCAGCATGGTGGCATCCGGAACGAACTTATACGGCAACTTTACCGGCAATGGCATCTGGAAATGGACAGGCAGCGACTGGATTCAGTTGACCCCGGACAATCCGGCCAGCATGGTGGCATCCGGAACGAACTTATACGGCAACTTTACCGGCAATGGCATTTGGCAATGGACCGGCAGTGCCTGGACCAGGTTGACCCCGGACAATCCGGCCAGCATGGTGGCATCCGGAACGAACTTATACGGCAACTTTACCGGCAATGGCATCTGGCAATGGACCGGCAGTGCCTGGACCAAGTTGACGCCGGATAATCCAACAAGCATGGCGGCATCCGGATCGAACCTGTACGTAAACTTTCCCACGGGCATCTGGCAATGGAATGGGAGCGTCTGGAGTCAGTTGACCCCGGACAGTCCTGCAATCATGGCAACAGGGGATTCCGATACACAACTGGGAGTTCTGGACAACTGGGAACAACTGGCGGGAGTCTGGACATCCGACGGAACCAATTTCTCAACTAACGGGCTGGATGGGTTTTTTGCCTCGATCAGCTACAAACCCACAACATTTAGCGATGTGGATTTTACCGCCAGGTTATATCGGGATAGCAGTATAACAGGGTATGCCAATTCGCTATATCTCCGGGGTACGCCAGCCCCGCTCGATAGATATAACACTTGGAACAAAGGTTATCTGTTTGAATATACCATGAGTGGATACTATTCGGTCTGGCGCTGCAATGGCGATGGTACGGTAACAGCATTGCAAGACTGGACAGAAAGTTCGGCCATTAATACGGGAGCTGACTGGAATACGATACGCGCGGTAGCTTCCGGGACGGCACTGTCGCTCTATATCAATGGGACTCCGGTGTGGACAGGCACGGATGCGACGTGGAACTCGGGCCAGATTGGCATTTCCATGTATTCTGGATACGGAAGCACGGGCAATGTATTTCGCGTACAACAGGCATCGCTTTCCGCCGGTGCGGCTTCAAGCCAGGCAGGCGTCATCAGCGGCGAACAAGCCGCGCTCAATAATGCGCCGGTCGGGGGAGGGAACGTGACGGGCACGGATAATAACAGATATTAATCCTGCCGGTTTTTTATACCTGTTATTACCCCGTGCGCCGGCGCAATGCCGGTGTACGGGGTAATACGAAATGAAATGATCTTATCAGGGAGGGAGTCTTTTTCCTCCCTCCCTGAATTCCGGAGGCAAAGTGAACTGTTAAAAAGTAAGTCTGATCTTCTACAGTTGCCCAAAAATAGTTTAGCTATTT
>DFZJ01000014.1 GCA_002382045.1 Syntrophaceae bacterium UBA4059 | reverse complement strand
TGGGCGGCAACGACCAGTGGGGCAACATGCTGGCCGGCACCGAACTCATCCGCAAAGTTGAGGCCAAAGATGCACAGGCCGTCACCTTCCCCCTGATTACCACGTCGCTGGGCCAGAAGATGGGGAAAACGGAAAAAGGCACCGTTTGGCTGGATGGCACGCTCACCACACCATACGAATATTATCAATACTGGGTCAACTGCGACGACGCGGATGTGGAGCGGTTTCTTAAGCTCTTTACTTATCTGCCGCTGGCAGAAATTGCCGTGGTCAAGACGCTGGCTGATGCGAGACTGAACATGGCCAAGACCGTTCTGGCTTATGAGGCGACCAAAGTTACCCACGGCGCGGAAGCGGCAAAAGCCGCGTGGCGCGCATCCATGGAAGCCTTCCATGCCCGTCCGGTCGATGCCGATCTCTTTGTGTCCAGTGATATTCCGCGTGAAGCGCTACAGGCCGATACGTCCGCCATTCCCCGCTACACGATTTCCCGCAAGGATCTGGATGCCAATCTTCTGATCACGTCTTTGTGCGCCAAAGCTGGCTTGACGCAATCCATGTCCGAAGCCAAGCGTCTCATTGACCAGGGCGGAATCTATATCGGTGAACGTCAGGTTAAATCCGTGGATGAAAAGTTATCGCCCGCTGATTTTGCCGGCGGCAATGAACTGCGCCTGCGCAAGGGGAAGAAAAAGTATCTGATGGTTGAAATAGAAAAATAGGTTCAGGGTTCACGGTTCAGGGTTGAAAAATTAAAAGCCCGGCGGGGGACGCGCGGTTGAAGAATAAAGGCCATAGGCTATCGGCGATGGGATAAGGTCTGAGCGGTCAATCCCTTTTATTGCAAAATGATGGATATTGATGTAATTTCTATACATAAAATGCCGTGGGAGCAAAATCTTTGTGACCGAAATCGAGCAAATTATCAATCAGGATCAAAGGCTTTTTTGGGATAAAGCAGCAATAAATTCCGAAGATGACAGATATGTTATTGCCGAGCGTATTCTCGAATGGGGAACGGAAGAAGAGGTCCGGACGGTTCTTTCCTGTTACGGCAAAGACTTTGTAAGGCGTGTCGTCGCGGAAAGCAGGAACCTCAGTCCTAAAACGGTCAATTACTTTTCAGTTATCTTCGGCATCCCTCGGGAGGCGACGCGATGTTTTTCCGATGCATCACCGCAGATATGGCGGCCATATTAAAAAATCCGGTATTGGAAGAATTACCCGCGCAAACTTATCTTGCGGGTGGCACGGCGGCGGCTTTACATTTGGGACACCGTCTATCCGTTTATTTTGATTTATTTCCTCGGGACATTGACAGTCTGCAATGGTATCAGCGCCTGCAAAGATTTTATTGACCTTAAATTTATTATCGAAAACAAAAAAATATCTTTGCCTTTTCTACTGCAGGCCGTCGGCCGAAAATACAACGTCGGGGAAGAAATGTTTTTTCAACTTAAAAAAAGTCTGGTCTATTTTGATGATGCGGAGCGTGATTTAAATGTCAATATGTTCGCGCCGCAATCGGGAAAATTCGAGCGCCTTTCACCAGGAGAATGGTTAAAAACGAAGCAGTTTTTTTACAGCCTTTTAGGATGAAGGCATGAAAACACTTTATATTTAAAAAACGGCAGTTGTTTGTTCAATGATTCAAAAAAAATGAACTGTCGCCCACATTGCGCCAGGCAATGTCAAAAAATCCGGGATACCGCAACCGTCGTCCCGTTTATCTGACAGGCGGGATTGTATGGGCCATTGCAACCATGGCAAAACCCGGCAATTCTCAGGATTTTACGAAGATTACACCAGCTTTCGAGGGTGGTTTTAATCCGCAAGGAAGGGGAGCGGTTTGTCCATCCGGTAAACCAGTGACTGGCAGGTGGCCAGAAGTTTTCCCGAATCGTCGGTGGCGCGGATGTCGTAGGCAGCGGTTCTTTTTGTTTTGTTGATTTCTCTGGCTTCGGCAGTAAGAAGCGCGCCTTTGGCCGGTGACGCCAGATAATGGATGTTCATGCTGAGAGCGACAGCCATCGTGCCGTGCGAATTGGAGGCGACTTCAAAGGCCGCGTCCATCAGCGAGAAGATTGCGCCGCCGTGCGCCATCCCGAACATATTTTCCATGTCGGGGGTAAAGCGCATTTCAACTCTGGCGGAACCGTCCTGCACATCAACCAAAGTCAACCCGAATTTTTTACCGAAGGGTTCTTTCTCAATCTGCGCGAAAATAGCCTGTTTTACTTTTTTATCCATGATGTTTCTTTCAAGTACATAGTATGAATTCGGAATAAAGGTCGCTTAGCGTGCTATGGTTTGCGCAGTCCGTTCAGAAATCGATCCACAATTTCCATATAGAGGGATTGATATTCATCATCTGCCAGAATAGTTTTTTGCAGTTTTTTCAATTGGATCATGCCATGGAAGGCGCTCCAGAGGATGATCGCCTGCCTTCTCGGATCCACCGCTTTAAACCGTCCGCAGTCGATGCCTTCCCGGATCGCATCGGTAAGCGTCGTAATGCTGGCGTTGCCGCGTCCGTCGATTTCATTTTTCAACTTCGGAGGGAAAATCGTTTCGGGCGACGTCAGGAAATAATTGATGATATCAAAATAATTTTTATGGTCTTCACTGAACCGGAGATAAGCTTGGGCGATTGAGCTGATTTTTTTCTCCGGCGGTGATTTTTTATTCACGGCCTGAATGATGGCCTGGTGGAGCAGCTCCAGTCCTTCCACCTGAAGCGCCGCAAAGAGTTCTTCTTTGTCTTTGAAATAAAAATAAATTGCGCCAATGCTCAATTCGGAGCGTTTGGCTATCTGGTTGATCGATGTAGCATTCAAACCCTTCTCCAGAAGAAGCGCTCTGGCCGTATCCAGGATATGGTTCTTGCGTTGTTCTCTTTCTCTTTCCCGTCTTTCTTTCGCACCCATAGATCTCTTAATCCTTTAAATATTGTTGACCTTTCAGCGGTGAAAATTTTCAGTTACTATCATCTGAACGCTATTAAATCAAAGAGTTCTTGTGATCAATATTTTGATGAACTAAAACGTTTCGATCTGATGACGCACGATGTCGAACCAAGGTTTCTGCTTCTTGAAGGGGCACCAGGCCGCCCGGCAATAGCAAATCGGATCGTCGGGTGGTCTCCGCAGCTTCGGGGCAATGCCGTCCCGATGATTCCGTACCCAGGCTTCGGCTTCCTCTCGGGTATCCACGTATCCGGCGGAATAAGTGGTTTTTCCGCGGCAATGAATGTAGCCATAGACGAGTTCAAAATTTCCTTTCATGTCAGGCTGTCCATGGAAGCCTCCGCCTACAGGTGTTTCACCGCTAAAATTCTTCACCAATTGTAAACAGCGCTTTGACGGCCAGACCCGTGTCGATTCTCTCCCGATACACGGCTGGAAGGCGCTCCAGACGCTCATAATCGGAGATAAGCAGGCGCCCGTCCAGTTTCCCTTCCGCCATCCAGTTCAGACACTGGATATTTTCCGCGTGCGTATTGGAAATGGAAGCCGTCAAACGAATTTCCTTGAAATTGATGAGATAGGGCGCGGCGATTTCCAAAGGCGAAAAAATAACGCTCACAATGCAAACCTCTCCGTTATCCGCCGCCAGAATAAGGGCGCGATCGACATTCGTCTTGACGCCTGAACATTCAAACGCTTTTTGGAACCCGCCCGGAGCAATGAACAGAGCTTGCTGATCCACGTCTTTTTCCCGCGGGTCGAAGACATGGTCCGCGCCATAGGAAAGGGCGATGTCTCGCTTTTCCGCCACCGGTTCATAGAGCGCAATCGGCCCATAGCCGAGAATCTTGAGGATTCTCACAGCAGAAAGACCGATGGGGCCGCCTCCCATCACCAGGACGGAACCCTTCTTATCATCCGTGCGATGAATGGCGTGAAGCGCGGAGGCAAAGGTTTCCGCTAGAGCGGCATTGCGGGAATCAACGCCTTCGGGAATGGGAATCAGCATTTGCGGATAGACTTTAACGTACTCGGCAAAGCCGCCCGGTAAATCGCCGATCCCGGTGGTTCGCCGGTGAACCCGGCAGAGTTGCTCTTTGCCGCCCTGGCAATTGGCGCACTGTCCGCAATAAGTGGGACGAATACAGACTCTTGTTCCCACGGGAGGACCGTCGGTTTCTGCGCCTTTTTCCACGACGACGCCGCTGATTTCATGCCCCAGGATATAACCATCGGCCGGCAGCCCGCCCGCCACTAAAGAATGATCCGAGCCGCAAAACCCCGTATTGGCCACCTTGATCAATACCTCATCGGGTGTGATCTGGTAATCGGGAACCTCTTCGTAGACAAGTCCCTTGTCTTTGCGAAATACAACCGCTTTCATGAATTCTAATCCTCACATTCCAGGGTGACTTTTTCCACCTTGCTTAAATCCTTTTCATAAAAGAAGGAGCCGGCAAAAAACATCAGGGCGGAGACCACCAGGAAAACAGGCAGGATGGACATCGCCGCCTGGATGCCGTAAAGGTCGGAGAGTTTCCCGATCACAATGGGCGCCAGAGACGCCCCCAGGAGATTCTGAACCACGACGCAGACGGAATAGGAAATGGCCCGCAGGCCCGGATGGATCGCCTCTTGCGTGGCGGTGATTGCCGCCGGGGCGAAAGCGGAAGCCAATATGCCCATGCCCAGAAGTGTGAAATACTGCGCCTGCCCGGTGAGCAGGGAAATAGCCACAAAGATAACAACGGCATTAAGCGCACTTGTAATCGCGGGAAACAGCAGACGTGCACGCGCGCGTTTTTTAAACCACACATCGGCCAGCCAGCCACCCAGAGGCAGACCGACAAGCGCCAGGATCATCAGCAAGCTTACTTTCATGCCGGCTTCACTCAAAGGGATGCCTGCCGTACGATGAAAATACGGAGGCAGCCACATGATGATTGCATTATTGACAAAGATGCAGCCGATAAAACCGATGTTGGTAAAAATCAGGGAGGGGGTACGGAGAAATTCCCGTACAATATCCATCTTGCTCATCTTGAACTGACTCGGGCCTGTTTTGCGCGATTCATCGGTTTTTACCAACTCTACCGTCTTGTAATCCTTGACGAAGAAAAAAAGGATCGCCACGATCACCCCGGGAATGGCCACCAGGCCAAAGGCATGTCGCCAACCCCAGTGCGTGGCGATGAAACCGCCCAGACCCATGCCAACGGCGATGCCTAGCGGTATGGAGATATTCCAGAGACCCATCATGCGGGAACGTTTTTCGGGTGGAAACAAACCGGAGAGCATGGCCGTGCCTGCCGGGGCGTAGCCCGCCTCGCCGATCCCGATGCCGGAGCGGGCCGCGAGCAACTGGGGAAAGGTTTTAGTGAAAGCGCAGGCAGCCGTCGCGAGGCTCCAGATCAGGGCCATTAATCCTACGGTCTTTTTCCGGCTCCAGCGATCAACAATGACGGAAACGGGAATCACAAAGGCAACAATGGACCAATAGACTACGGACATCAGCAGACCGGCCTGAAAGTCCGTAAGGCCCCACTCCTTTTGAATAAAAGGAGCAAGGGACGCCACAATCGTCCGATCAATGTAATCGAAGAAATACAGCAGAAACAGCAGGGTAAAAATGTAATAGGTACTGAGTTTGGACAGCTTGTATTCCCTGGGTGCAGTCACGTTATTCATAGGAACTCCTTATCTTGTTTATTAAAGCTCACCCGGTCCCGGCCGTTCCTTAAAACAGCGATGGAATCATTGTGCCTCAATTACATTTGTATCCTCCAAGATTGGCCAGCGCTACGCTGCCGGGGCTGATGATGGCCGGATCGACCTTGACATTGATGCAGGCCGTCTTGCCGGAAGCAAAAGCCGCTTCCAGAGCAGGCCGGATGTCTTCCGGTTTCTCCACCATGACGCCGAAACCACCCAGGACTTCCACCATCTTATGATAATCAACCCAGCCCAGCTCCGTTCCGTTGGGAATGTTATGCCCCATGCGCAACTGCTGGCTGTGTGCGATCATCCCCCAGGACTGATCATTGGCGATGACGACAACAATGGGGAGCTTCTTGCGGATGGCCGTATGAAATTCCATAAAGTTAAAGCCAACCGATCCGTCGCCCATGATCAGTAAAACGCGCTGGCCCGGATGTTTTAATTTCGCGGCATTGGCGTAAGGAATGCCGACGGCCAGACAGCCGTAAAGACCGTAATCCAGGTAAGTCCCGCCTTTTTTGACGGTTCGGGTCATGCCCATCCAGGTGGATGTATCACCGCCGTCGGCCACGACAATGTCATCTTCCCGATCCATGAATTTATTGATCTCATTGGCCAGACGCATGGGATGCATGGGCAGGGTTTCGCATTCCCACATGGCTTTGGCGTCTTTTTTGCCGCCGTCATGAGCGGCGCGGACGGTTTCCAGCCAGGGCTGATATTGCGCCTTCAACTTGTCGCCGATTTTTTGTTCATCCAGGATGCTGTTCAGTTCTTTGAGGAACGACTTGATGTCGCTGACGATGCCGAGATCAATCGTCCGGTTGCGTCCGATCTCATCCGGGGCAATATCCACCTGAATGAACTTCGCCTGCGCCGGGAAAATTTCGCCGAAAATGTAGAAAAGACTTAATCGGCCGCCCAGGAACAAAACCAGATCAGTGGTCATCAGTGTGATCATGGCCGAACCGGGACGGATAGCCAGAGAGCCTTCAAAGCAAAGGGGGTGTGTATCGGGAATAACACCGCGGCCCGCGCCCGCCGTGTAAATGGGGATGCCGATTTTTTCCACGAATTCGATGATCTCCTTTTCGGCATCTGAATACCACAGACCACTTCCACCGATGACAATCGGATTCCTGGCCGCCTTGAGCAAATCGACAACCTTGCGGGTGTTCTCGCGGTCGACGGGCTTGGAGGCAAGCGTGGTGTGGGGTTTTTTGACCAGGGACAGATCAACCCTGGCGTTCAGAACGTTGCAGGGAAATTCAAGATAAACGGGGCCCGGCCGGCCGCTCATGGCTGCGCGGAAGGCCATGTCCATGTATTCGGGAATGCGCTCCGGAATATGGCAGACGAAAGCTTTCTTTACCATGGGTTCGATGACGGGAAGCTGTGTCATGTCCTGAAGGTCCAGTTTTTCCGTGGACTCGGTTCCCACACAGCCGGCAATCAGAATCACCGGCGCGTTGGACAGACGGGCGCTGGCAATACCCGACAGGGCATTGGTAAATCCAGGTCCCGCCGTGACCATCGCCACCGCGGGCTTGCGGTTCATCCGGGCCGAGGCTTCGGCCATGAAGACCGCCGCCTGTTCATGGCGCACGTCAAAAATCGTGATGGGTGTGTTTTCGAGATGCTGGTAAATGGGCGTAATATGCCCGCCGCTCAAAGAAAAAATGTAATCAACGCCTCGTTCGACCAGAGCGTCCGCAACGAGTTTGCCGCCAATAATGTTATCCATAATAATATATTCTCCTGAAGCAAATTCTTTTTTATAATTCCATGCACTGACCGCCATCGACATTGATGGCCTGTCCCGTAATATAACGCGAAGCGTCGGACGCCAGGAAGGCCGCCAGATCGGCCACTTCGCGGGGCGGACCGATGTATCCCAGAGGGATGGTCTTGCACATTTCTTTTTCCTGCTGTTCAACGGTCGTCCCTAAGAATGATGCTTCCAGACCGAAGCGCCACTTCTCCAGATCGGTCGCGATTTGTCCCGGGCAGATGGCATTGACCCGGATTCCTGCTCCTCCCAACTCCTTGGCCATGGTTTTGGTCAACATGATGACGCCGGCCTTCGCCACCGCATAGGCGCTGTTGAAAATGGGGGGAACCTTGCCGGCTCGCGAAGCGGTATTGACAATAACCGCCGGTTTGCCCGTCATCAAAGGAATGACGGCCCTTGACATGCGAAAGACGGAAAACAGATTGACGTCGATGGTCTTGATCCAGGCCGCTTCGTCATAACTCAGAACTGTGTTGGGTACGCCGAAGGAAGCCCCCGCATTGTTGCAAAGAATGTCAATGTGGTCGAAGGTTCCTTTGATCGTTTCCACCATGGCGCAAATGGCGTCGTTATTGGTGACATCAACGGCTACGGCCAGTGTCCGGACACGGTAAGTTTTGGCAAGGTCCGTGGCAATGGCTTCCATCTCTTCGCCCGTGGCGGATTTCAGCGACTCGCCCGGCACGGGTGGTTTGCCCAGGTCGGCAATGATAATGTTGCAGCCGCAGGAGGCCAGTTTTTCCGCAATGGCATAGCCGATGCCGGTTTTTTTACCGGAGCCCGTGACCATGGCCGTTTTCCCTTCCAGGTCTTTATAAATCATCGATGCCTCCTTTGTACCAGTTATGATGATCCAGATGGGCATACTTGGGTAAAAAGCGCGTCGGCAGAGCCAGCGCATCTTTCCGAAACGGCGGCGCCAGCTGTTTGCCGTCCACCAGGAATTCAAGAACAGTAGGTTTGCGGCTTTTCAAACAGGAATCGAAAGCCTCCCGGATATCTTCGGGCCGGCTGACCTGCATACTGTTGGCGCCCATCGCCTTGGCCACGGGAACAAAGCTTTTCGGCGTGGGGATATCGACGCCGACAAAACGGTTGTTATAAAAATCCACCTGGTTTTTGGCTTCCGCGCCCCACCACATGTTCCGGAAAACGCAGGCCACGACGGGCAGGTTATGCTCCACCGCCGTGCTGACTTCGTGGAGGCTCATGCCCCAGGCGCCGTCGCCAATGATCGCAATGACCGGCGCTTTGGGTTTGGCAATCTGGGCCCCCAGCGCCGCAGGATACGCAAAGCCCGTATTGCCGAAAGTGAGCGCGGCAATATGCTGTCGGGAGTGGTTAAATTTGAGATAGCTGTTGGCCGTTGAGGCAACGTTTCCAATATCGGTGGTCACAATGGCGTCATCCGGCAGAGCTCTTGACATTTCCAAGAGGACACGGCGGGGGTTCATGGGATTGCCGTCAACCATCGCCAGATCAACAATTTCCTTTTCCCAGATTTTCTTTTCCTTTGCCACCGCCGACAGGCGCTTGTCATCAGGTTTGCGGCCTTTATCTGCGGCTTTCAGGCGTTTCAGGATTTCCACCGTGGCTTCCTTCGCATCGCCGATGATGCCGACCTCGATGGGATGCGTCCGGGCAATATGCTTGGGATTGATGTCCACCTGGATGATTTTGGCATTCTCCGGGAAGTAGTTGATGTCGTACTGGGGCAGCGTTCCGAAGACGGAGAGTCTCGTTCCGATGGCCAGCATGACATCTGCTTTAGCCAGGATTTTCATGGCCGCCTTGGAACCCATGTAGCCGATGGGGCCGACGGACAGGGGATGATTTCCGTAAAAGGCATCGTTGTGCAGATAGGTGACCGCTACGGGGGCGGTCAGGTGTTCGGCGATAGCCTTGACAATATCCAGTGCATCGGCATCAACGGTACCGCGTCCGGAGACAATGACGGGATTTTTCGCTTTGGAGAGCAAGTCGGCGGCCCTGTCCAATTGTTCCATGGAACCGCAGCCCCGGGCGTCCACCCGGTATTGAGAGGGTTTCAGAATCGTCTCATCCAGTTCGCCATAGAAATAGTCACGGGGAATATCATACAGGACGGCGCCACGGTCGGCATAGGCAATGCGGAAGGCTGTTCTCAGGCAATCGGCGACTCTTTTAGGATGGGGAACGCGGACCACGGCTTTTGTGATGGCCTTAAAAACCGACATCTGATCGCACTCTTGAAATCCGTCCCAGCCGATGGTGGGTGTTCCGGCCGAAGGCGAGATAATCACCAGGGGTGTATGGCCCATATTGGCCGCTGCCACGGATGTAACCATATTCGTGATGCCGGGACCGTTCTGACCCGTAACGACACCGCAACGCCCCGACACGCGGCAATAGGCGTCTTCCATGTGCGCTGCGCTTTGTTCATGACGGACGGGAATGAATTTGATTCCCGCAGTGGGGAAGAGATCAAGCATGTCCATAAAAGCCGATCCCACAATTCCGCAAACATGATCCACGCCTTCGGCCAGCAGGGTTTCGACAATCGCCTCGCTGGGTGTCATCTTTATTTTTTTCATTATTTAATCTCCAATGCATTCAATCTTTAATTGTTATTTTTAAACCGTGTGCCCTCGATATCATTTTGCACACTGATAAAAATTTTGTAGAATAGGGTCAGGATCATCAATCCAATCGCCCAGACGCCGAGGGTAATGGCGATTTCCGTTCCCGTCGGGTGATATTCGGTTATGGCGTCGAGCGGCGACGGAATGAAACCGGTGATCACCAGACCAAGGCCCTTCTCAATCCAGAGCGAAACAAAAACGGCTGTACACGCAACGGCCAGCCAGCCTTCCCTCCGGCGGATTTGCGGGACAATCAGCATCGCCAGCGCTGTAAAGGCCAAACCAGCGGAGGTCCACATCCAGGGCACAAGGTTATGGTGGCCTTCCAGTCCGGCGAAGAGGTATTGAAAGTGCCGGGCATGCTCCGGAATCTGACTGTAAAAGGCGGTGAACAACTCCACGAGGACAAAGAAGATGCTTGTCGCCAGCGCATAGGCCACGATTTTGGAGAGAGCCTGAATCGCTTTTTCTCCCGCGTCAAAGCGTCCGTAACGCTTCAGGATCAGACAAAAGATAATCAGCAGGGCGGGTCCGGAGGCAAAGGCAGACGCCAGAAACCTTGGAGCCATGATGGCCGTGAGCCAGAAACTTCGTCCCGGAAGACCGGCATAAATGAAAGCCGTTACCGTGTGGATGCTGACGGCCCAGGGAATGGAAAGGTAGATCAGCGGTTTGACCCAGCCGGGTGGCGGAATCTCTTTACGGTTGCAGGACAGGATGACCCAGCCGGTAAAAATGTTGATTACCAGATAGCCGGAGAGAACGATCATGTCCCAGAAAAGGATGGAGGTCGGAGACGGATGCAGGAGGACATTCATCACGCGGGAAGGCTGGCCGAGATCAACGAAGATGAAAAGCACGCACATGATGACGGCGGATACGGCCAGAAACTCGCCCAGCACGGTGATCTTGCCGAAAGCCTTGTAGTCATGAAGGTAGTAAGGCAAAACCAGCATGACGGCCGAAGCCGCCACGCCGACCAGGAACGTGAACTGGGCGATATAAAGCCCCCAGGAAACGTCCCGGCTCATTCCCGTGATACCTAAACCGTAATCCAACTGGCGAAGGTAGAAAAAGAATCCGGTCGCGGCGACGATGAGTAAAAAAGCGATCCATACCCAGTATCCGCGGCCGCCTTTCAAAGCTTTTTCCAGCATAGCACCCTCATAATATATAATAAATCTGCGGGTTAGTTCCCAGGTTTGCTCTCCTGCGCAGGTTAAAGCGGCTTTCAATCAGACGCCGGATCGCCGATCGCGTGTTTTCCATATCCCCGAAGACCAGAGCTTTTTCCTTACAGGCCTCGACGCAGGCCGGCAGCAGCCCTTTGACCAGGCGTTCCTCGCAGAAATTGCATTTTTCCACGACGCCTTTGGTGCGCGTCGGAAAGTCCGGGTTGATTTTCGCAATAAACGGCCGGGGTTCCCGGTAATTCATGCTGCGGGCTCCGTAAGGACAGGCCGCCATGCAAAGCCGGCAGCCGATGCAGCGGTGATAGTCCATCATCACAATGCCGTCCGGCCGCTGGAAGGTGGCCTTGGTGGGGCAGACCCGGACGCAGGGAGGATTCGTGCAGTGGTTGCACAAAACGGGCATCCGCAGTTTCTGAAGAGACTGCCCTTGATAGGTATGATCTTCAGCGGGAAAAACCGAAGCAAACGGTTCCGTCCAGATCCATTTGATCTCATCTTTGGGATTGCCGAAGTTGGGGACGTTGTGCACCGCATGACAGGCAGTGATGCAATCGGTGCAATCCGCGCGGCATTTTGACGGATCCACGGCCATGCCCCAGCGTTGGGCTGTAAGCGCCCGTGAAGGAGTGATTACATTCTCTTTAGCCCAAGCCGGGCAGAGGATCGCCGGCGCCACCAGCGTGAGAGCGGAAGCTCCCGCTATTTTCAGAAATTCTCTGCGGTTTGTGGTCATTGCTTCACCTCTCCGGGAATGATATGACAATTGAAGCAGGAAGGCTTGGCGCCCACATAATTATGACAACGATCGCAGAACTGTTCTTTGTTGCTGTGACATTGGAGGCAGGTGCCAGTCAGACTTTTCTCAAACGTGCGGCCGTTTTTCGCCGTATAAAGACGATGGCCCTCGCGGACGGCTTCGTCGCGCCAGGCGTCAAGCAACTTCATGTGATTGGCACGCATGAACGCCGTATCTTCCACGCAGCGCTTTTCGGTCAATGCCGTAATGGCGGGCGTATCCAGGCTAAGCAACGGAGGAGGTGTTGATTTCCCTTTGCCGTACCAGAAGGGAAACGTGATCCCGATGACGAAGATCGCCAGTCCCAGTATAATGAAGCCCCATTTGTTCTTATTCATCTTTCCACATTCCGCTATGAGCTACGAGCCATGAGCCATGAGCTACAATCATTTCCTTTTCCCCTATTGCCCATAGCCTGCCATCCACCATCCACCATCCACCATCCACCATCCACCATCCACCAGTAGCTATCCCCCCATCTCATTACCCCGCAGGTCAACGGTCCTTTCCTTCTCGCCCTTCATGATGAGGGCGTTGGCCAATAGCTCATGAACGCCCATGACCGACACACCCGGCACCCAGTAGTCCATCAGCGTGGTCAGGGTGGCACGGTCGATGGCGCACATACAGGCCAGACGATTGACGCCGTATTTCTGCACAACGGCCCTTACGGCCATGGCCCTCGGCATACCGCCCCGCATCCGCATTTCCAGGTTTTCATCATTGCCCAGACCCGCTCCGGCGCCGCAGCAGAAGGTTTTTTCCCGAATGGTGTCCTCCGCCATTTCGTAAAAATGGTTGCAGGCATTGTTGATGATATAGCGCGGCTCTTCAAAGAGTCCCATGGCGCGGGCGGGGTTGCAGGAATCGTGAAAAGTAATTTTCAGATGATCGTTGCGCCGGGGATCAAGCTTCAGCTTTTTGTTCCGGATCAGGTCGGCGGTGAATTCGGCGATGTGGACCATTTTTGTAGAACGGGCGTTTTCGAAACGGGCGCCGGTAATGGGAGAGACAGGCTCTTCCAAAAAATCGGCGGGGCCGTTCATGGTGTCCATGTATTGGTGGATCACCCGCCACATATGACCACATTCGCCGCCCAGAATCCACTTGACGCCAAGCCGCTTCGCCTCGGCGTAGATTTTTGCGTTGAGGCGCTTGACCATTTCAGCGGAGGTGAACAGGCCGAAATTGCCCCCTTCGGAGGCGTAGGTGCTGAAGGTGTAATTCAGGCCGATCTCGTGAAAGAGCATCAGGTATCCCATGCAAGTGTAGGTTCCCGGATCGGCGAAGTAATCGCCCGACGGCGTGACAAAAAGAATGTCTGCCCCTTTTTTGTTGAGCGGAACGTCCACGCGGACGCCCGTGCGGTCTTCAATATCGTCGGCCATGAATTCGAGCATGTCTTTGATGCCGCCCGGCTGGATGCCCAGATGGTTGCCCGTGCGGAAACAGTTGGCGACCGGTTCGATGACCCAGTTGATATTGCATCCGACAAGGTTTAACAGTTCACGGCCCATCATGGTGATTTCCGCCTGATCAATGCCGTAAGGGCAGAAGACGGAACAGCGGCGGCACTCCGTGCACTGATAGAAATAGTAGAACCATTCTTTCAGAACATCAACCGTGAGGTCGCGCGCCCCGGCAAGCCTGCCGAACCGCTTTCCTGCCGTTGTAAAGTAACGGCGGTAGACAGACCGGAGGAGCTCGGCCCGCAGGACCGGCATGTTTTTGGGGTCGCCGGAGCCGATGTAGAAATGACATTTATCGGCGCAGGCGCCGCACCGGACGCAGATGTCCATGAAGAGGCGGAAGGAACGATATTTTCTCAGGCGTTCTTTCATGCCGGAAAGGATAATGGCCTGCCAGTTTTCCGGCAGTTTCCAGTCTTCGTCGGTGGGCTGCCATGATCTCGGATTCGGAAGGTTAAGCGCGATAAGGCTCTTGGCTGTGCCGCTGTAACTCCATGTTCCCGGGCGGAATTCGACGGGGGTTTCCATCCAAGTGGTTTCGGGAAGCGCATAGTTGATTTTGATCAGTTCATCGGGTTGGGGAATCTTTACGTGCGCCACGGCTACTCCTTTTCCACGGGCAACCCCGCAGCCTTCATCTTATCGCGGAATTCATCTTCATATTCTTCATAAGTATGGACCAGGACAGGCCCGTTCCACGGATTCATATGTCTTTGACTCCGGCTGTTGTTGGCCAGATTACGGGTCGGACTGAGAAAAACGCCGCCTGCGTGCATAAGTTTGCTGAAAGGAAACCAGGCCAGAAGGACACAAATCAAAAATAAATGGATAAAAAAGACAACGCCCACACCCTGTGGTGAGTGAGGAGACAGGGTAACCCATCCCATGACCAGCGCCTTAACCTGTTCGAGGTCCGTGGGCTGAATATGACGCATCCAGAGGCCCGTCACGGCAATGGCCGCAATCAGCAGCAGGGCAAAGTAATCCGCCGCAAGCGAAATGTAACGAAGCGGTGCATTGATGATCCGTCTGACGAACAGAAAGATGACCGCCGCAAGCAGCATCACATCGCTCAAATAGAGGGTCGGGATGGCCAGTTCCAAGAAGCCGTCCACGGCGGTAAGGCCCGCAATGCCGGGAAGAATCGGTTCCGTAAAGAAGCGCAGATGGCGCAGGATGATCACCAGCAGCGAGCCATGGAAGACGAGGCCGAAGAACCACAGCCAGCTGGCGCTGCCGTAAACAGGCCGCCCGTCGATCATTTCCACATCGGTATTGCGGAAAAGAGACCGGAAAAGCAAAACCTCCAAAGCCATTCTGCCAATAACACCGGGGAGGCCAGACGGGTTTTCCAAGGGACTGGACTTGATCCAGGGGAGCGATTTTTCCTGGCCGCACGTTGTGGGAATGCGGAAAGGAACAGGCGATTTGGCCCACAAAAGAATGCGCCTGATAAAGCCTGCCAGAAAAACGGCGATGGCTGCATAAGGAGCAATGGCTGTCAGAAAATAGATTGTGACATGATTCATGGTCATTCCCATAGCCAGAAGCATTAAGATCAGAACAGCGACGATGGATATTAATAAGTTCATATCAACGTCCAATCCATTTGTTTATCATAGTTCCCATGACGGTTTATCACCGAAGCGGATGATCGGTTTTTTCATGCCGTCGAGTGCATTGACAATCAGTTCGACCAGCCCGCCGTAATGGAGATGGCTTCGCTCTTCGGCATGATAGTAGTCAATGATATCCCGGATTGCGCCCTTGCAGTTGGAACAGGGCGCGCAGACATATTTCGGAATTTCCCGGGGTTCATTCCGGAAGGCTTCCAGGATCTGCATGAATTTTTTGCGGCTGCTGACCAGATTTCGCCATTCGGCAAAATTATATCCCGACATGATGGCGAAACCCGAACCACCGCCGCAGCAGTAGTTCTCGACGCCGTGTGGCGTCATTTCCCGAAATTGCGGTGCGATTTTTCTCAAAATTCTTCTTTGCGGTTCTACAATACCCATTGCCCTTACGACATTGCAGGGATCATGCAGCGTGACGGGAAAATTGTTTTTGCCCGGATCAAATTTTAACTTTCCGCTCATAACGATGTCTTCCAGGGTGACCATGGCCGATTCCCGCGGAATATTGAGATCGCCCGTCAGCAAACGGTCGGCAATGACGGTCAACGCTTTGTGCGCATGCCCGCATTCGCCGATGACGATCTTTTTGACTTTCAGCCTTCGCGCAATGTCGGCGTGTCTGACGGCAACGCGCGAGAACTGAACATCGTCGTACCAGAGGCCGTAATTGATGGCGTCATATCCGGCAGCTTCAGACGACATCGTCCAGGAGAGGCCTGCGGCCTGGAAAATGATGGCAAATGCGCCGACGTTTTCCGGCCAGGCCAGCATTTCCCCGGCATTATGGAGCAGCAGGATATCCGCCCCTTCCACGTCCCAGGGGATTTCAACTTTATAACCGGTCATTTCCTCCATCTCTTCCTGAATAAACTCGACGCTGTCTTTCGCGGCCGGGGGCGTCATGCCGGTGGAAGAGCCGACCCGCAGGTGCAAGACGGAACCCTTGTCATGGATTTCCTTGGGGGCGATGCCCATTTCCTGGGAGAAGAGTTTGCGGATTTCGTGATTGATAAGCCCGTTGTCCACGCCGATGGGGCAAACAGAGGCGCAGCGCCGGCACAGTGTACAGCGATAAGACAACTCGGCGAGTCGCGCAATCGTTGTCCAGTTCAGATCGATATCGCCGGTCAGCCTGGCCATGATCTTTCCGTTGGGTTTTAAATATTTCCGGTAAATCCGGCGCAGGACTTCCGACCGGAAGATGGGCCGGTAAATTTCTTTCCGGCCGCTCATCTCAAAAGCGGGGCAGGCGTCGGAACAGGTCTGGCATCTGGCGCAATGTTCCATGGACAGCAGCAGGGGCTGCAAAAAGGTCCAGTTGTTCTCCTTCTCAAAAAGTTTTTTCAAGCCGGAAAGAAATTGCGAAACGAGCGCTTCTTCTTCCTCGCGGCTCGCGGGCCTGGGGATACCGATAGCCACGGTATCGTCCAGAGAGGCTTCAATGTTTTTGATTTTTTCCGGTTTCAGGGGTGTTAAAACAGTCTGATTGAAATCTTCATAAGGATGTGGCAGCGGTGTAAGATCGCCCGGTTCCATGTGGCACAGACGGTCGGACGCGTGTGCAATATCGGAGGGTTTCAGGAATGTCTTCATTTCGTCTCCTTGGGCGCCGATGACGCAATGTCCTGCCAGGATTTCGTTCCGTCCGCTCCGATATGTTTTGCCTTCCAGGTCGGTTTGAACTTTAAATTCTGCATCACAGCCGATTCGATCAGGCTGCCCTGCCGGTTCGGCGCGTCATCCCACTTGACGTTGTGGTAGAGAAAATATTTCATGAACATATGCGACATGTGGGTCAGCGGGATATAGGCGATTAAAAGCGAGGCCAGCACGATGGTCAATGCCCCGAAGATATTCTGACCCGGCGCGTAAGAAGGCATAAAAGCCCCGGCCGTCAGAAGGCCCAGAACATAAGCCTTTGCGCCGTTCAGGAACGGATCGCCAGGGAGGCAGGTGAGGAAAGCGAGAAAGAAAAAAAGGAGGATGAACACAACGTGAAAATAATCGGCAAACGTTGAATATATTCGCAACTCCCGATCGGTTATCCGTTTGTAAAGTATTCCCAGGCCGCCGAACGTTCCTGCGACAAGACCGACCCAGCCTGTGACGGTCATGAGGCCGGAAAGCAGAATGCCGCAGGTTTTGCCGTCGGCAAAAGCCTCAAATCCCCACAGGGTGAAACAGGCATGAAGCAGCAAAAGAACCAGGGTTGCAATCATCAGATACAACCCGAGATGAAACGGAAAGGAGGCGAACCACAGGCGTCTGTTTTCTTTCCACAAGCCTCTGAGAAGAAGAATTTCCGGGACCATATATTTGACCTCGTTGATAGGCGAGGTTTTATAGGGACGTGTCCACCAGTTTACTTTTTCCATATAGGAACCGCCGTAGGTAGTTTGGGCTGATGTTTCATGCTGTACCGGATATATCTCCCAGCGCACATGCAGAGGAAGGGTGATTTGCTTGTAAATCAGGCAACCGGTTGCCAGAATGAATACGACGGCGCATACATAAGTTAAAATATAAAATGCCATAGGATGCTTCCTGCAGGGATCAGTGTCCCGATGACTGTCCAATGATCTTGGCGGGTTGCTGCTGATAAGAGAGAGGGAAGCCCTCTTCCGGCAGGAGGAGGGCTTCCACCATTTATCAAACGCAGCCCGTCGGCTTCGAAAGCCCTGCCAGTTTACAGGCGCCTTTGGCGGGGCCAGTGGGGAAGAGCTCATAGAGCTTCTTCATGTCGATTCCATTGTCTTTGCAAACCTTGCGGACCATGGGCGCGATGCCGAATTTCTGGAAATAATCGCGCAGATAATGGATAATTTTCCATTGTTCTTCCGTCAGGGTTCCTTCGATTCCTTCGGTGTACGCGTAAGCCTGAGCAAATTCCTCACTCCATTTGTCGAGTTCCTGCAGAAATCCATCTTCGTCCACTTCATACGTTTTACCGGCTAATTCGATTTGCGGCATTCTAAAACCTCCTGCTGTATTTGAAATTACTCAATTCTTGTGTGTTCTTTTTTAAAATCCCCCTGCATCCCTCTTTTTTAAAGGGAGACAAGCCCCCTTGTTTTGTCCGGCGCTGCGATGCTGTCTGGCAGCGCCAATGAGGGCGTCCGCCCATTCGGGTGTCCCCAGCGCGTGCAGATGCGTGAAGCCCGCCAGAATATTTTTCCGGCACAAGCCGTCTCTTTGACCGTCCATTCCGGTTCCCCGCAAAACGCGGTACGCTGTGTGGCTTTCATGATCGCTCTGGGAAAGAATCCGGCAGTAATGGAATTCATGACCGTTGATGGTCGTGCCTGTTGGAAAGAAGGGATTTTCCTGATCCACGTTCAGGGTGGTATATCCATGTCCCTGTGGCCGCCTCTCCATCCCGAACTGTACCGGCAGTGCCCCGGCCATCGGATAACATTGATTGCCGATGGTCAGAGATTCACCCAGGTAGATGAAGCCTCCGCATTCTGCGTAAATCGGCAGACCGGCTTCCGCCGCCGCCTTCAGGGAGTCGCGGAACGCTTTGTTTTCGGCAAGGCGTCCGGCGTGAGTTTCGGGAAATCCGCCGCCGATGTATAGGGCATCGACAGGCGGTGGAACTTTATCATCAAGGGCTCTGATCATGACGACTTTTGCACCCCGGTCGGTCAGCGCTTCGATATTTTCCTGATAGTAAAACTGAAACGCCGTATCTTTGATTACGCCGATGGTTATGGGCTCTTCATCCGTTTTATCCAGCCAGGTCGGGTTAGGAAACGCATTTATGCTCCAGGGTGATGCGCTTCGGGCCACCCGAAGGAGGCCGGGGATATCCAGATAGTCGCGGGCAATGGCCCCCGCCTTTTCCATGGCTCGAGGCATGCCGTTTTGTTCTTCGGGGGGAATTAATCCCATATGCCGCTGCACAAAAGGCAAATCCGTTAATCGCGGCACGGTGCCGTAAACGGGCAGACCGGTATACTCTTCAATGGATTGACGGATCACGGCGGCATGACGGCTGCCGTTTACCCGGCTTAAGATGACACCCTGAATATCCACTTCAGGATCAAGGCTCTTGCAGCCCAGGACCATGGCTGCCGCTGTCCGGGTGACTTTATCGCAGTCGACAATCAAAATGACCGGCGCGCGCAGGAGTTTGGCCAGTTCGGCCGTGCTGAAAACGCCTGCAGCGTTTACACCGTCAAAGAGTCCGCGATTGCCCTCAATGATGGAAACGGCGCTTTCTGCGGCATGGCGTGAAAACGAACGGGCGACGAGGTCTTGCCCCATGAGGTAGGTGTCCAGATTATAACAGGGACCGGATGCCGCCTGAGCAAGCCAGGCAGCATCAATATAATCCGGTCCCTTTTTGAAGGGGGTGACCGTGATGCCCTGTTGGCGCAGGGCTACGGTCATTGCCACAGAGAGGGTGGTCTTGCCCGCGCCGCCCCGGAGGGCGGCCACAATCAGACGTGGGCAGAATCGGTTCATAATCCTTTACCTGATTAAGAGTTGGATTCTTCCTTCGGGAAGAATTCAGCCAGGATGAGGTATGTTGAACTTCCACTCGACCAGTATTTCAAAACTTCCTCGTCGAGCAGCATCTTCACGGCATCCTGAACGGCGTGACGGTCTTCATCGGGCAGCCACTTCGTGACGTCCCGGATGTAAAACATCTTTTTGTCACCTTTGGATTTCTCATGAAAAAGGTCGACGATGCGTTTTTTCAAATCCTCGCTCATGATCACCTCCATTTGAATTGTGTCGATGTCCGGAAGGTTTCCGTGGCCATGTCGAAGTCGTCGATATGCTTGTCCGTAAACGGAATCCCCGTCAGGCTGAAGAACCTCTCCCATCCGACGCGATCGATCCATTCACCGATGCGCTCATGCTTCCTGGCGTGGCTTGCATAGACCTCGATGATGTTCTTGACGGCATCCACAACTTCCGGCCAGCGCGGCGGGTTGTTGGGCAGAAAGGGAATGGCCAGCTTGGAGAATTTGGGAGCGCTTCGGGCGTTGGAGACTTTCCCTCCGACCCAGATCGATATCCCGTCGTTTTCGGGATCGGCAATCGGCATCGCCGGGCAAACCGTGTAGCAGTTGCCGCAGTACATGCATTTTTCCGGATTGACGGTAACGGTTTTGTTTTTCATGTCGCCGCGGATGGCGCCTGTGGGGCAGGAGGCTACCGTGGACGGGATTTCGCAGACGTTCGGCACCCGCGTGTTGTCCGGGATCGGAACGGTGCGGTGAATGCCCAGAATGGCAATGTCGGAGCAGTGGACGGCGCCGCACATGTTCAGGCAGCAGGCCAGGGCAATCCGCACATGGGCCGGCAGGGTCGAGGTGACGAAATGTTCATAGATCTCATCCATCAGGGCTTTGACCGGTCCGGAGGCGTCCGTAGCCGGGGTATGGCAGTGGACCCAGCCTTGCGTGTGAACAATGTTGGAGATGGAATGCCCGGTGCCGCCGACGGGATAATTTCGGGTGGCCAGTTCAGCGATCAGGGGTTCGACTTTATCCTTGTCATCCAAAAGAAACTCGATATTGTGACGACTGGTGAAGCGCAAATAGCCGTCGCAGTATTTGTCGGCCATGTCGCAGATTTCCCGGATGTGATCCGTTGAAATCAGCCGCGGGGAACCGGCGCGCACGGTGTAAAGCGCCTCTCCCGATTCCGCAATGTGCATCAAAACGCCGGGTTTAAGAATTTCATGATAACGCCACTTTCCGTAATTTCTCTGAATAACGGGCGGCAGCATGGTTTTGTAATCAGGGGGTCCGATATCTGTTTTAGCCATTTTACTTCACCTCCTTTTGAATTTCCTCAGGCCAGAAGAACACGTAGGGATTGGTTCTCGGCGCCTTAACCATCTGGGGAACGGCGGGCAGCCCCACAGCCCTCAGGAATACTCTCATGCCGAGGCGTTTGATTAACTCGCCTAACCTTTCCCGTGACTTGCCGTTTTCATCCCACCAGTCCTGAATGCGTTCGATCAGGTCTTTGAGTTCCGAGTAGGGCGGTTCCATTTTCATAAACGGCACGATGACCCAGGAAAGAAGAGCCCCTTGCAAAATGGGCGCTTTGCCTCCGATCAGGATGGTCGCGCCTTTTTCCTTGCCCGGCCGCAGAGCTTTCGGCATCAGATTGATGCAGTGCATGCAACGGGTGCAATCCTCATTGTAAATTTTTAATTCTTTGCCGTTCCATTCCATGCACTTCGTCGGACAAAGGTCACAGACTTCCTTCTGGATATTGATGGTTGATGCATAGGCCAGAGCTTCCTTCTGATCAATTTGAATGTCGTCTTTCCAGGTGCCGATGATGGACAAATCGGAACGGGCAATGGAGGCCACACAGTCGTTGGAACAGGCGGAGATCTTAATTTTGAATTTGTAAGGGAACATGGGGCGGTGGATCTTGTCCTGATAGTTCATCGTGATGTTGTAACAAATATCCAGACTGTCGACGCAGGCCCATTCGCAGCGTCCCGGTCCGACACAGGCGGAAGGCGTGCGCAGGGCTGATCCGGAACCGCCGAGGTCAAAACCAGCATCGGAAAGGTCGTCAAAACAGGACTGGAGATGCTCGGTCTTCGTGCCCAGCAGAATGACATCTCCCGTTGCGCCGTGCATGTTGGTGAGGCCGCTGCCATGTTTGTCCCAGACATCACAGAGTTTGCGCAGGGCATCCGTTTTGTAGAACCAGCCCGTGGGGTGATTAACCCGCATGGTGTGAAAGGCCTGAACGTTCGGGAAAAGGTCGGGCCGATCCGAATAGCGCCCGATGACACCGGACCCGTAGCCCTTAACGCCGACGATGCCTCCATGTTTCCAATGACCGATTTTGTCCTTATAGGAGAGCTCCAGTTGCCCGATGAGATCCCTGGCCATGGGATTCTTCTCTGCGGCGTGCTTCATGTCCTTCACAAAGCTGGGCCATTTTCCCTTTTCCAGTTCATCTAACAGGGGTGTATCTGATTTTGCCATGATTTGCCTCCTTTTCAAAACATCCTCCCGGCCGAATGCCGTTTGAATGCATTATGTGTGGAATGAATCACTTTTACTGAATGGTACTCAGTAATTTAAAACATGTCAAGTCTTTTTCTCTCTCTTCTTCTCTCTCTTTTTCTCTTATGAACATCTGCGAATGATCATTGCTGCCGGTTCAAATCTTTGACCAGTAATCTACAAACACAACGGTGGACAAGAAAATCCCCAGGGGAACATTGATAATGACCCCGCAGGTAAAGGCCCAGAAAGGTTTCATGCCGAAGGTGAGCATTTCAGCAAAGCGGGTGGAAAGACCGATACAGAGGAAGCAAAGTACGAAGGCCCATGTTCTGAGATTTTTGATAGGGCTGATGACATTCGGGCTCAATACGCTGTCAAACCAGTTCGATTTGGCTTTAAGTTGACTTAATGCCTTGGCCTGATCCGGGCTGGATGTCTTGCCGGTTAAGGCTTTGAGCTCGTCCCCGGACATGACGCCTTTAAAAGTCAGCGTTTTTGCCGCGGGGTCGATGGTCAGGCGGTCTGCGAATTCCGGCGGTGCCTGGAATTGGGTAAAATCAGCCTGATACTCCTTACCTTTGATTTTGTCCGCCCAGTTGGCTTTTCCGACATAATTCGCCGGTACCATCGTGCCGACAATGCTCACGATAATGGAGCCCGCTAAAAATCCAAGGACAAACTTGG
>DFZJ01000007.1:4547-5076 GCA_002382045.1 Syntrophaceae bacterium UBA4059 | reverse complement strand
TATTTTTTCGTTGTTTATTTTTTCAATTTAGTAAATTTTGAACCTTCTATCGTGGCGCCGGCCATCAGCCCTTTCTGGGCAAAGACAAATCCGACAACGGGCTGCTTGAATTTCATCGAACTTAAAGATCCATCGACGCCGACATTGATCGCGGTTACTTTGGCATCAACACCCGCTCTCCAGTTTTCACTGTTACGGAATTTCTTCAAGACCTCATCATTCATGAAGACAAGGATGATGTCCTTCTCTTGAGCTCCGATCTGAAAGCCGAAAGACCCGGAAATAATGTTGTGATAACTAACTGTTTTTCCACCAATCCTTAAGGCTCCCTCACCATACTCGGCCCCGGCTACTAGTCCACCCTGTATGACTTTAGGGATGATAAGAACTCCCTTGGCGGCATTAAGAAACTCCTGCGCACCCTTGACTTCTTTGACAAACCGGTCGAGGGACGCATTTACTCTGGCATCGATCTCATTGGCCGTAGCCGCGTAAGAGGAAATCGAAAATATTCCTATTACCGCAAATA
>DFZJ01000007.1:4347-4490 GCA_002382045.1 Syntrophaceae bacterium UBA4059 | reverse complement strand
ACCCTTGGCACCTTCCGCACCCGTAGCTCCGATTTCGCGTTATTGCGCGCAGTTAACTCTTTATTTCGTCTGTGAAAAAAACACGCCGGTGCATGATAAGCCGCTCTCTCGCTACCTTCCAAAAACCTTTTTGACCTGACCCA
>DFZJ01000007.1:3397-4134 GCA_002382045.1 Syntrophaceae bacterium UBA4059 | reverse complement strand
TCTTATCTTCTTCCAGCGGTGATAACCTGGCACACTAAACTCAACTCAAATCCGCCCCGCGATCAGCAGGATAATCAAAATCAGAAGGACCAATCCGACACCGCCGCTGGGATAAAATCCCCAGCTCTTGGAGTAAGGCCAGGTGGGCAATACACCGAGGAGAGCAAGCACTAAAATAACAATCAAGATTGTAACCATAGTTTTTCCTCCTTCATGATAATATAAAATCCCTTTCATGGAATCTCATCATTATGATAGCAATTAGCCTGCCAATACCTGACGGCGAATCATTGGATTGGATTGATCCTTTAATAACGGGGTATTAGATCAAAATGAGATAAAGGCGGAAAGGGATGAAATGATTTGTTAGGCCTCAATATACGGTGGAGCCTCAGCATATTGAGGAACGCAAAGGGCTTGCGTGATTCGGCCGTTGCCGTCGTGACAAAATGATTATCAGTGGTGTGTTTCTCGGGACGTAAAAACGTAAAATGGACGTAAAAGGGGGGTTCTATTTATTGACAGGAATGCCGGGATTTGGTAGTGACAAACTATGCTCAAACTATGCCCAGATCAGCAAGAATAGCACCGAAAGAGTTTGTCTATCATGTCCCGACCAGAGGAAATAATAAGCATTATCTGGACAATGGTCTTCTCAAACCGGACAATAATACGGCTGAAAACGCCATGCGGCCGGTCGCCCTGGGACGAAAGAATTGGCTCTTTGTCGGCAGTGA
>DFZJ01000007.1:0-3236 GCA_002382045.1 Syntrophaceae bacterium UBA4059 | reverse complement strand
AAAAAGCGTTGATCCCTTTTCCGCTGGACATCAAGATTTCAAACCAGCCGAGATACCGCTGGTACACGGCTTTCACATTAAAATTGACCGTCCCGTAAAAATCGCGATTGTACCACCGGCCTGCCAGGCTTTGCGGAAGCGAAATCATCTCGGCGCATTCCGTCAATGTGTATCCCTGGTTCATCAGACGGACCGTCTGATCATGGATATACTTGTACAGGTCGCGCTGATTTTGAAGATAGCTGATGATTTTTTCATTCCCGAAGCGCGGCCAGAGGTGAGTGGCAAAAAAAACCTCCGTCTGACCGCCGAAGAGGTCAATCGTTTCGTCAATGGACTTAAACCAGGCCTGTCCTTTTCTGTACGGATAGAAAGCGCCGGATCGGAAATCATCAGCCCTTTTCCTGCCAACTCGTTTTCTTCGCGGTCAGTTTCGGAAAGTCCTTGCGGAAGACGGCTGTTCATTTCCCGGGTTTGCGAATCGATTGCCTTTGCATCGGCAGCCAATGACGGCATCGCAGGGCCTGCCGGAATACTGATCATTAGAGCAATGAGCGCTAAGATCATCATCTTTATCCGCTTCATAAAAACATCCTCCCCCGTTATGACGGTTTTGGTTTTCCTAAAAGCCGTTTTTCCTTCCACGGTCCTTTTTTGTAGTAAAGCCAGTTTAACCCGACAGCCAGCGCGCTGCTTGCCAGCATGGCCATCCAGATCCCGTCCTGCTTAAAGCCTGCGGGACCCGCCAGTCCGTAAGCCAAAGGAATGCGGATGACAAACATGGCGATAAATGAAAGAGCCAGAAGAGCCATGGTGTCGCCGGCGCTGCGCAGCACCCCCTGGATGGCGAAGAGAACGGCGAAGCAGGGAAAAATAAACGCCATCCAATGATAGTAATCGCTGACCTTTTCCAGCACCCGGGCGCTTTCCGCCGATTCCTTGAGGAACAAAGCGCCGATGTAATGCGGGAAAATAAACAGCACGGCAGTGCAGACGAGCGCAATGGCCAGACCGAAATAAACCGATATGCGCAGGGTCTGGAAAACACGGTCTATCTTCTGCGCACCCAGATTCTGGCCGGCAATTGTCGTCGCCGCAATTCCGACGGAGATGAAAGGAATAGCAGCCAGCATGTCGATCTGCATACCGATGCCGAAAGCCGCTGTAACCGTCGTGCCGTAACGGTTGACCAGAGCTGCGATCATAACGACGGACAGGTTGAGCACGATCATCTGCAGCGATGCGGGCACACCGATAACAAAAACCTGCCGGATGATGCGCCAGTCCAGACTGTAGTCCCAGTTGCTCATATTGATATAGGGATTAAACCGCAGCAGGTAGATATAGCCTATGACACAGGTCGCCACAGCCGCCAGCGCCGTGCCCCATGCCGCTCCGGCCACGCCGAGGGACGGTATGGGGCCGATACCGGAAATACACAGCGGAACAAAAATAACATTGAAGACGGCCAGCATGATGAGGATTTTGACAACCGTTGTAGCGTCACCTAACCCCCGCAGCATTCCGCTCATCCAGTTGATGTAAAACTGAAAGACCAGTGTGGCCATCAGGATGGTCAGATAAGACAGGGCCATCTCCTGAATTTCCGCAGGCGCATGGACCCATTCCAGCAACTCCCGGCGGAACCACAGAGCGACGATGGAAATCAGCAGGCAGAACAGGATCGAAGAAAAAAAGGAATTCGACAGGATTTTCTTGAGCATGGCCTTGTCCCCGCGGCCAAAGGCCTGGGCAATCAGGACATTGGTGGCCATGCCCAGTCCGATAAGAAACGCAGGCATCAGCATGATAATCGGCAGAGAGGCCGCAACAGCAGCGACAGCCTTATGCCCCAGGAGTCTGCCGACCCAGATCAGATTGATAATGCCATAGACGGACATCAGTACGTTGCCCAGCATGATCGGCAACGTAAAATCAATGACTTGTTTGGCAATATTGCCTTCCGTGAAATCCTGCATGAATTCCTTTTATTGCATCTCGAAGCATTGGCGATGAGCGTGACTGGATTTGCTGCTCATTCCACCCAATGAACAAACTCATCCAGTTTTGCCCGGTCCCGCTCGAAATTATTGAGAGGAAATGACAAATCAGGATAGCCCATGGCGATGCCGACTACAATTTTTTTATTCTCAGGAATGGCGGCTATCTTGCGAATTTCAGCGGGGTAACGCGCCGTGGCGGCCAGCAGACAGGTCCCCAGACCTTTGTCGTGAGCAGCCAGACAGATCGTCTGGCTGATGAGGCCGAGATCAAACATCTGGTATTCAACAAGATTCTCCGCGGAAATACAGGCCAGAATCAGGCAGGGGGCGTCAAAAGCGGAAACCATATTCTGATAGTACTGGTCCCGGCCCTCCTTATCCTCTCTTTTGATACCCTGTACGCTTAATACGACTTTGCCCAGCTCTCCATACCGCGCTTTCATGGCATCGGGCCATTTCTCCAGCATGGGCACATCAGACGCAATCGCCGCACCGGCCAGCGTTTGCCGGAGATTCATGGCTTTAAACTTCGCCAGCGGTTCACCGGTTAGCACATACAAGTCCCAGGGCTGCGTATTCCCCCAGGACGGCGACCAGCGGGCCGTATCCAGAACCTCCGTGATGATGCTTCTCGGCACATCCTGTGATTTGAATTTCCGAATACTCCTTCTTCCTTTGATGGCTGCAGCTAATTCCATAGTAACCTCCTTTGCGGAATCAATCCGGTTATTAATAACGTTATTATATTCACTCATCACCCGATCACAAGTCTATCATTTCAGAAATAATGTTTTCAATATGTATTGATGCCCTGAAAGCTTTGCATAACTACATAAAAACAACAACATTGTCATTCCCGCGAATAACCTAAAGGTCACGAGCGCGGAAATCCAGCATTATTAAGTACTTCCTATAGGGGTAGGAACAACGCATTGGCTTGCGTCGCCCCTCCCTCCGAACCGGACTGGCGGATTTCCCGCATCCGGCTCTCCAGTTAGTGGTTTTACCTCCTTGAGGACTGGAGCAACAGAGTATGGGCGTCCCCAAGACTAAACAGCCCAAGCTCCTGAAAGAATTTATTCGGCCAGCGAAAATGATCCATTTTACCACTAATGCCCTTAACCCTTTTACTGCGTTTCCGCAGAATGCTGCGCAGTCTGCGCCTAATCCAGCCGTCCAGAACCAGAAACGTCCACTTGTGGCTGTGCTTGAAATACTCAAACCAGCCTTTCA
>DFZJ01000062.1 GCA_002382045.1 Syntrophaceae bacterium UBA4059 | reverse complement strand
ACCGGGAACTTTTTCTTATCCTCGCATGGCGTGACCTGTCTGTACGCTACAAGCAAACGATCATCCCCTTCGTGGTGCAGTTTGGTCTTTATGTTTCTCCGGTGGGATTCAGCAGCATGGTCATGGGGCTGGATCAGGTCATTNNGCCTACATCATCGATGATTATGCAGAAGGCAAAGATACCGGTATCATTGACCTGCTGTTGGTGGGAAACAGCGACCAGCATCATCTGAACGACTTGAGCAGAGAAACAGAACGCTATATCAAAAGAAAAATCCGTCCCCTGGTTTTAACCAGTGAGGAATTCAAGGCCTTTATGCCAAAACTGGAAAACCGGCCCAACTTTCTGGTGTGGGAACGGCAGGAAAAAAATTGAAAATGTATCCATGCCGGAATAAAAAAAAGAGTATTTTTTAAGCCGTTCAAAGAAAGCAACTCTGCCCTACCCGATGAGCTACGGCCACTGGAATGTAATCCAGAGGGCGGAGCTGAATCTATTGCAACAAAAAAATATGCCAGGGAGATAACATACATTATGAGTGACAAGCATATTGAAACCATCACGCACGGCTTGGAACCTATCGCGCTTATCATCCGCGCGGATTATGACGAACCTGGCATTAAATTTTTCACTCCCGGCAGCTTTTCGCAGCAAGTCGCTTATATGAAACATCCACAGGGCCACAAGATCGCCGCTCATCATCACAACATGATTACACGACAGGTTCTTTATACACAGGAAGTTCTCATTGTTCGTCAAGGCAAAGTGAAGGTAAAGCTCTATGCGTCAAGCAAGGAATATATTGGAGATAGGACTTTGTGCTCAGGTGATCTCATTTTGCTTTGCGGTGGCGGCCATTCTTTTGAAATGCTGGAAGAGACATCCATGATTGAAGTCAAGCAGGGACCTTACACCGGCGAAGGCGACAAAACAAGGTTTGACGAGGAATGCACATGATACCCGTCAACGAACCCCTGATCGGCGAAAAAGAAATCGCCTACGTCAACGAGTGCCTCCGCACCGGATGGATTTCCTCCGCCGGCCGCTTCATTGAAGCATTCGAGCAGAAATGGGCCGACTACTGCGGCATGAAATACGGCATCGCCATGAGCAACGGTACAACAGCCCTGCAAGCCGCTATCGCCTGTCTCGATCTCCAGCCGGGGGACAAAATCATCATGCCCACCTTCACCATCATTTCCTGCGCTCAGGCGATCGTTTATAACGGCGGCATTCCGATTCTTGTGGACAGCGATCCCCGCACCTGGTGTATGGATGTGAAACAGGTCCGGGAAAAAGTCAAAATGGAGATGAGCAAGAGCGACGGAAAGATCAAAGCCATCATGCCGGTACATATCTATGGTCACCCCGTGGATATGGACCCCCTTCTGGCGCTTGCCGAAGAGTACGATTTGAATATTATCGAAGATGCCGCCGAAGTTCATGGCGCTGAATATCTGACGGGAAGAAACACCGCACATCCGCAATGGAAAAAGTGCGGCGGCATAGGTCATATCAGTGTCTTCAGCTTCTATGCTAATAAGCTCATCACCACCGGAGAAGGCGGCATGGTTCTCACCAATGATCCGGATTATGCAGAGAAAGCAAGAAGTTTGCGCAATCTTTGTTTTCGCCCTGAACAACGCTTTCTTCATACCAAACTTGGTCACAACTTCCGCCTCACCAACCTTCAAGCCGCCATCGGACTGGGCCAACTGGAACGTATGGACGAGATCATTGCGAAAAAACGCTGGATAGGAAAAGCATACACGGAAAGACTTCAGAGTATCTCCGCCCTCCAGTTGCCCGTGGAAGAAACTTGGGCAAGACAGGTGTACTGGATGTATGGAATTGTGCTCGACCAAAGAACAGGTTTTGATGCTGTGCGATTTGCTCAAAAGTTAAAAGAACTTGGCGTGGATACCAGACCCTTCTTTCTGGGAATGCACGAACAGCCTGTTTTTCGCGATATGGGGCTTTTCCAGAATGAAAAATATCCTGTCTCCGAACGTATCGCCCGTCAGGGACTCTATCTGCCGTCGGGATTGACACTGACGGAAACGCAAATTGACGAAGTGTGCGAATCGGTCAAAGCCGTTTTGGACGAAATACAATAAAGACAGGATTTATACTTATGCCTGAAAGCAAGAATAATACATCAAGTGAAAAGATTGTATCCAGTACAGCTGTCTTCGCCGATTACGCCCGATATTATGACCTGCTCTACCGGGACAAAGACTACGCAGCGGAAGCCGAATATGTCGCCGGTCTGATTCACAAATTTCATCCGGCAGCCCAATCCATCCTCGAACTGGGTTCCGGCACAGGAAAACATGCCTGTTTACTGGTCGACCAGGGATACAGGGTTCATGGAATCGAGCTTAGCCAGGAAATGCTGGTCCAATCTCAATCTTTGGCAATCAAAAAGAATTTTACAGACGACCGTTTAAGTTTTACTGCAGGAGATATTCGTGAAATCCGTTTAGACAAGCGTTTCGACGCAGTCATCGCCCTGTTCCACGTCATCAGTTACCAGACAACTAATAAGGATGTCATGGCAGCATTTCAGACGGCAAGGCATCATCTGAAACCCGGCGGCATTTTTATTTTTGACATCTGGTACGGCCCGGCGGTTTTAACTCAGCGCCCCGAAGTACGAATCAAGCGGATGACCGATGAAAAGATTGAGGTCACCCGACTGGCTGAACCGGTTCTTCATCCCAATGAAAATTTGGTGGACGTCAACTACCATGTGTTTGTGCGTCATCGCGAAACCGGAAGCGTATCCGAATTGAAGGAAACACACATTATGCGCTACTTTTTTCAACCGGAAATTGAGTTTTTAGCGCAGGCAGCCGGATTCACCATTCAAAATACTGAAGAATGGCAAACCTCAAAATCATTCGGCACAGATACATGGAGCGTGTGTTTTTGTTTCCAAGCCGTATAAAGTCTTCATTAAGCAATAATAGCCTCAACCCCATGGTGGGTGTGATCGATGGTTTTCGCTGGTACATTCTGGGCGGAGACAGCCCCATCTTATACATGTGGACAACAATCAAGAAAAGATATAGTTTACAATCATATTTGACGATTTAATTGGGAGGTCAAGCATGAATACCTTGAAACAAGAAGCATTGACAGCAATTTCGCAACTTCCGGAGACTACAGACGTTGATACGATCATGTACAAACTATATGTGATAGATAAAGTTATGAAAGGAAGGGACGCCGTTGAAAAGGGCAAAACGATATCCGCGGAAGATTTGAAGCGGGAAATCGAATCATGGTGATTTGGGCCGAACCGGCAAAGTCCGATTTGAGATCGATTCACGATTTCATTGCATCCGATTCCAAATATTATGCAAAAAAAGTGGTTCAGGATGTCATAGATAGAACAAACATCTTGGATGAATATCCAAGAATCGGCAGGAAGGTGCCGGAAATAGGCGAAGAAAACATTCGAGAAATTTTCGCATATTCATACCGGATTCTTTACGAGATCAAAAAGGAGACGGTTTACATCATCGGAATAATTCATGGGAGACAGAATTTTACAGATACAGATTTATCTAGAGTTAAAGAAGTTTAAGAAATATAACTTTTCCCATTCACCCCCACTCATTTATGACTGACATCGTCATCAAATCTTAACACGCAAAACAGACTTCGACAGGAACATTCATGAGTGAAATTATTATTGAAGCAGGCCGCGCTGAAAAAAACTACTGGGGCGACCTCTGGCGCTACCGGGAACTGTTTATTATTCTAGCCTGGCGTGATCTATCCGTACGATATAAACAAACCATCATCGGGATACTCTGGGCAATTCTCAGACCTTTTCTGACGATGATTGTCTTCACTATAATTTTCAGCAAGATTGCCAAACTTCCCAGCGACGGCAACGCACCGTATGCCCTGATGGTCTTTGCCGCCATGCTCCCCTGGTCTCTTTTCGCAAACGCGCTGTCGGAATCATCCAATAGCCTTATCGACAATACCAATCTGATCAGCAAGGTTTACTTTCCCAGAATGATCATGCCTGCGGCAACCGTGATCACAGCATTGGTAGATTTTCTGATCAGTTTAGTTGTTTTGATCGGTATGATGCTCTATTACAAGTTTGCCCCCGGCTTGCAGATATTGCTACTGCCCCTCTTTATCGCCATAGCCCTGCTGGCCAGTCTGGGCCCCGGATTGTGGATTACGGCCCTCAATGTGAAATACCGTGATTTCCGGTATATTATCCCCTTTGTGGTACAGTTCGGTCTTTATGTTTCGCCTGTGGGATTCAGCAGCAAGGTCGTTCCGGAACAATGGCGATTGCTTTACAGCCTCAATCCCATGGTAGGCGTGATCGACGGTTTCCGCTGGTGTATCCTGGGCAGCGAGAGCCCCCTTTACCTCCCCGGATTTCTGCTTAGCCTTACGATCATTATCTTCTTCCTCTGGCTGGGCGTATCCCGTTTCCGCCGGATGGAAAATACCTTTGCGGATATAATTTAGTGATCGTGAAAAGAATTATGAGCGACATTGTCATCAAAGCTGAAAATCTCGGCAAAAAATATATCATCGGACACCAGACCGAACGTGTTTCCTATCTGGCTTTACGCGATGTGTGGATGCAGAACGCGCGAACCCTCTGGAGCAAGACCAAAGACCTGGCCACGGGAAAACCCATCATCCAGGGCGATACGACAGAAGAAGTATGGGCGCTCAAGGACGTAAGTTTTGAAATTCACCGCGGAGAAGCCGTGGGCATTATCGGCCGCAACGGCGCCGGGAAAAGTACGTTACTGAAGGTTTTGAGCCGCATTACCGAACCTTCCGCCGGACGAGTGACCATCGATGAACGCGTAGCCAGTCTGCTGGAGGTAGGCACAGGCTTCCACCCGGAACTAACCGGGCGTGAGAACATCTACTTGAATGGCACAATTCTGGGTATGACTCGTAAAGAGATAAAACGTAAGTTCGACGAGATCGTAGCCTTCGCCGAAGTGGAAAAGTACCTGGACACGCCAGTCAAGAGATACTCCAGTGGGATGTATGTGCGTCTGGCCTTTGCCGTAGCCGCTCATCTGGAACCAGAGATTTTGGTAGTGGACGAGGTGCTGGCGGTCGGAGACGCAGCTTTCCAAAAGAAATGTTTGGGGAAAATGGGGGATGTGGCAAAAGAAGGAAGGACGGTGTTATTTGTGAGCCATAATATGGCCGCGGTACAGCAATTGTGTCAAAGTGGTATGGTATTGAATGAGGGAAAAGTGAATTTCCAGGGGGATATCGGGAGTACAATTAATCACTACATCCAAGATGTGAAAACAGTTCAGATGGTAAATTTAGCCGAGCGACGGGATAGAAAAGGAAGTCAATGGCTTAAATTTACTGGCGTTGGATTCTTTAATGCCGGGGGTAATGAACAGCAACAAGTTATATCCGGGCAGGATGTGTTCATAAGGTTTTACTATACGTCCGAAAGATTTGTGCGTGATGCGACGGTTAATATTGCATTCAATGTAAGAAGCAGTCAGGGATACTTGCTGACCAATTTAAACTCTCTCGACGTTAACAGGTCCACCATGTATTTGCATCCAAAAGGTTTTTTTCAGTGTTCCTGGCCCCGATTTAACCTGCGTTCTGGTTCTTATGATTGCGCTTTATTTTGTGCAGTGAATGGAGACATTGTGGATTGGTTACAATCCGCCTTTACAATTCATGTTGAGGATGGTGACTTCTTCAATACAGGCAGGATTATCAATCGAGAACAAGGAGATGTTTTAGTTTCTTATGATTGGACCAGCCACCATATAGAGGTTTAATGATATTATGGGCTTTATTCGTTTCACTTTGTCCCTGCTTCGTAATTCAAATCAACGAAAACATTTTTTTCGTTGGCTCAGCTCCTCTCGAAAAGATTATTTACTTTCAAAAAAACAACCTTGGCTAACTTTTGACGCAATAGATTTCCTGAATTCTTTGTCATTGGTTGATAAGAAGATTTTTGAATATGGAAGCGGGGGATCGACTCTATTCTGGATCAATCATGGTGCAGAGTGTGTTTCAATTGAGCATAACCAGGATTGGTATAGATTGATTCGTTCTCAACTTGCAGGAATAAATGGAATCGACTATCGGCTGGCGCTACCGGAACCGGCAAATAGCAAAGAAGCTCTTAATGTAGCTGATCCCAATCTGTACCTTTCTGAAGATATCTTGTACAGAGGATATAATTTTAAAAACTACGTATCCCAAATTGACACATATCCAAATAATTTTTTCGACATTGTCTTAATCGATGGACGTGCGCGACCAGCGTGTATTAAACACTCCCATAAAAAAATCAAGATCGGTGGATTTCTTATTCTGGACAATTCTGATCGAGAATATTACTTACGAATGACCTCAACTTTCTTATACAATTATGAACAACATATTTTTAGGGGTGCAACACCGGAAGTAACTTGGTTTACAGAAACCTCCATATTTACCAGGAAATCATAGTGGATGTAATTCCAATCATCCTTTTCGCCTACGCCCGTCCTGATCATCTACGCCGGACATTAGCATGTCTTCGCGATAATCAGGTACCGCTGATCTACGCCTTCAGCGACGGGGCTCGCACACCGGAGAAAGCGTCTAAGGTGGACCAAGTGCGAGACATGCTGCGGGCCATCGACTGGTGCGAGGTGGTCTGCTGTGAGAGAAAAAGCAACCTGGGGCTGGGGCGCTCCATTCTTACCGGCGTCACGGAAGTGTTGAGTAAGCATAAATCCGCAATTATTTTCGAGGATGATCTGATCTGCGTGCCGGGAACATATGAGTATCTTTGTGCCGCATTGGATCAATATAAGGATGATGACCGCGTTATGAGCGTGACCGGCTGGACACATCCGCTTGTTACCCCAGTGGATGTGTCCGATAAGCCATATTTTGATGGTCGCGCAGAATCTTGGGTTTGGGGTACTTGGGCCAGAGCGTGGCATGGAATGGAAATAAACGCTAAGACGTTAATGGAACTATGCAAAGACCAAGGTATCGACATTGACAGGTACGGCGCAGATCTGCTTTATATGGCTAAAATGGAACTTCGCCTGAACATCTGGGCAGTGCGGTTTTTATACCTGCATATTCTGAAAAAAGGGCTTTGCCTCCGCCCGCCGTGGAGTATGGTAGAACACATTGGCTGGGATTCTCAGGGAACAAACGCCACCGAAGCTGGTATATGGGAGGCGCCATCTTTAAAACCCTCTCCACCAATTCCCGCGCAGTGGCCGGTTCCGGTCGAGCATCCAGAGTGCGCACATTTATGGCAACTGTCTGCCGACAAACGGCCAACCATGATTCAGCGGTTATACAGATTGATCCGCCATTTAGCAGGGCATTTTTATCAGTTAATCTCTTAGAAAATAAATTAGTAACGACCTCGGCTTATCAGAGATCATGACTGGAGGCGCAAAAAAGAACTTCTAAATGGCAAAACTGTGTAGAGACAACGCCTTATGAATGCGACGAAAAAGAAAATCGGTCTTTTTCTCACCGCGCCACCCCACGGGGGTGGAGAATTCCAATATAGCCAGTCGATTCTTGAGGCTGCCCTTGCCCTCCCTGAAAATCGCCATGAATTGATAGTGGCGTTTGCCTCTGATCAATGGTTAAAATTAATACCCACTGATTCCATTAGAATTATGCCGTTAAGAAGCGACGGTTTCATGTGGCAACGCTTCAAAGGAAAGCTGTGGCTATTAATGGGCATGCCTCTACCCTTCTGGCGAAAATGCCTTCCCTTTCTGATTCCGGATGTCAGAAAAATTTTGCAAGAAAATTGCGATTTGTGGATTTTCCCTGCTCAAGACACCTGGAGTTATCTTCTTCCTGTTCCGTCCTTGAGTGTCATCCATGATCTCATGCATCGCTATGAAAGAAGATTCCCCGAAGTCTCAAGTGGTTTCACATTTAGACAGAGAGAGAAGCATTACAAATATATTTGTCGATACTCTGAAGGTATCCTCGTGGATTCTGAGGTGGGTAAAAATCACGTAATGGAATCCTATGGGATGACGAATGAAAAGCTTTATATATTACCTTACGTGGCTCCATCATATATAGAAAAAGAAGAAGGGATGTTAAATGATATGAGGCATTATAATCTTCCTCCCAAATTCTTATTCTACCCTGCACAATTCTGGAAACACAAAAATCATGATAAATTAATACGGGCCATAGGAAACCTTCTCGGCCGAATCCCCGATCTTAAAATAGTATTTACAGGATCGCCAAAAAACGCTTATGAAGACGTAAAGACACTTATTTCAAATCTATCTCTTTCGAATCAAATCATATTGTTGGGCTACGTGCCTGATGAAGATATGACTGCAATATATCGACGCGCAAGAGCGCTGATCATGCCCACTTATTTCGGTCCAACAAACATTCCCCCTCTGGAAGCTTTTTCCCTGGGTTGCCCGGTTGCCGTTTCCAGGATATATGGAATGCCCGAACAAGTTGGCGATGCAGCTCTTCTGTTTGATCCTTCCAGTGATACTGAAATAGCTGAAATAATATATCGACTCTGGACAGATGATGAACTGTGTAACACACTTTCAAGGAAGGGGCGGGAGCGGGCCGCTATTTGGGACAAAAATGCCTTTGAGAAACAATTTGCGAAAATCGTAAGCAGTATCACAAAAAAATGAGCTCACTTGTTTGAATTTATGAAACCCACTATTTCCGCAATTACTGTTACATTTAATGTTGCCAATCTTCTTCCTGGTCTGATTGACAGCTTGAGGACACAGACGGACCGTGATTTTGAATGGATTGTGGTGGATGGCAATTCAACGGATGGAACGGTTGAATTAATTAAGTCCGCGGGTGATGTGGTGACCCACTGGATTTCTGAACCGGATTTTGGAATTTACGACGCGATGAACAAGGCTCTGCAAATGGCAACGGGTGAATATTATCTGGTGCTGGGCGCCGATGATCGATTGAATCCGGATGCCATAGCCCAGTATCGGAATCATGCACGGCAGTCTGACGCTGACATCATCACCGCTCTCATCTCTCGTAATGGCATAATAGAAAAGAGAAAGCCTTGCTGGCCGTGGCTTTATGCTCACCATGCCTATGTTTCCGAGCATTCCGTGGGATCGCTCATCCGCAGGAGTTTGCATAAAAAGTTCGGCTTTTATTCCAGAAGGTATTCAATTGGCGCTGATCTCCTTTTCTTGAAGAAGGTCTGCTCAAGTCCGGAAACCAAATTAATTCAAGCCGATTTTGTTGCCGGCACTTTCGGTTTTTCCGGCACATCCAGAGAAGATCGCGCGGGAGCAATATGCGACTATTTTCGCGGTCAGCTGGAAACGGAGAAACATAAATATTTCCAGATTATCCTTTTTATAGCTAAAGTCTTGAAGAATGCACGGAGCATGATCAAAGCAACACGAAGTGGAAGATAATGCGCATCCTCGTCATCAGCAAACGCCAATACATGAACCGCGATCTGCTCGACGACCGTTTCGGCCGCTTCCGTGAACTGCCGCTTGCCCTGGCTGCTGCGGGTCATGAAGTTAAAGGAATTTGCCTGAGCTACCGGACACGCGATGAAGGCAGACGTGATGACGTGGAGGAGAGTGCGGAAGTTATCTGGCAGGCATTGAACGTCAAACGGCTGTTGCCCCGGGGTTCAAAGAGTTATGGGCGCACCGTTGACATGATCGGCAAGGATCGCCGTCCTGATCTGATTTGGGCCTGTTCGGATGCATTACATGCGATCCTGGGAGTACGCATTGCCAAAAGGCTGGGAGCATCTCTGGTAATCGATTTATATGACAATTTTGAGAGTTTCCCGGCAACGCGTATTCCCGGAATTACGTCAGCGTTTCGCCGGGCGCTGTGCTGCGCCGACGGCATCACCTGCGTCAGTCGTCCACTTGCCCGATATGTTCGTGAGACAAGCGGTTGCCAACGTCCAATCGAAGTTATTGAAAACGCAGTGCCCGAAGGCCTCTTCTATCCGATGGACAAAGTAAACTGTCGCCGGGAATTGGGTCTTCCAGTGAATGGTTTTCTGATTGGTACAGCTGGCGCTATTTCCAGATCGCGAGGCATTGAAACACTTTTTAAGGCTTTTGAAATACTGGCTCAGGAGCGATCAGATATACACCTTGCTTTGGCCGGCGCCTGCGATAAAGGACTCTTTCTTCCGCAAAATCCTCGCATGCATTATCTCGGGATGTTGCCGCCGAAAATGGTCCCTGTTTTTCTATCCGCCCTCAATATTGATGTAATCTGTAATCGCGCGTCGGAATTTGGCAAATATTGTTTCCCCCAGAAATTCTATGAAGGGGTTGCCTGTGGCTTACCGGTTATAGCCGCGGGAACCGGTTCAATGCCGGAATTGCTGAAAGATAGACCGGAACACCTTTTTGAACCGGAAAACGTCAATGATCTGGTGGCTGTTTTGCGCCGTCAGATCGACAAGCCTGTTGCCTTGCCACTGGAAGTGCCGACATGGACAAGAATGGGGAATCGGCTGGAAAGTTTTTTTCTTTCTTGTGTAAAAAATTAGACCGAAGACACATCGAAACTGCCCATCTTCGAATGGCAACTTTCTGTTGAGATCGCCATGAACTACGTTGAACCCTTTAACCTGACCTTTTTGAACAGCTTCTTCATTCCATTCAAAGCCATTGTATCGCGATTTATCCAATTTGATGTACGATAATATGATCGAAGCATCTTTTTATTCCAATTGTTTCATGCTGATTATTTTTTCATAAACTTCCGCGTATTTCCCCGCAATAACCTCCCAGTCAAACTTCTGCACTACACTTTTTCTCCCCTCCCCTGCCAGTCTGGCACGCAATTCCGGATCATCCAGAAGCTTTATAATTGTCTCGGCCAGAGCCTGCGGTTTACCGGAAGGCGCCAGCAAACCGTTTTCGCCATTTTTAATCGTGTCATTCATTGCCGGCAGATCACCCGCAATGACGGGACAAGCGCATCCCATAGCTTCCACGACGACCAGGCCAAACCCTTCCTGAACACCGCTTTTAGTCACAACAAAGGGAAATACACTCAGTGTCGCCCGCCGGTAAAGATCCGGCAATTTATCCTGAGGCGTCATCCCCAGAAAATCGACCTTATCGGTTATGTTCAGTTCCCCCGCCAGCTCCCGCAACTTCCTCTCCAGAGGCCCGGCTCCGGCTATGGTCAATCGCATACCGGGATATTTTGCCAAAACTTTCGGCATGGCTTCTAAAAGTATCTCCAATCCCTTTACATCCACCAGCCGCCCAACAAAAAGCAGTTCATCGGTTTTCCGCTGCACAGATGGATCGGGCGTGAACAAGCCTTTCAAATCAACACCCATCGGGATCACCTCCACTTTTTCAGGATCAACACCCATATCGACAACTGTCTTCTTCATCGCCTGGCTGACCACGGTGAGCGCGGCGCATTTGTCCATCACCCAGCGCTTCAGGCGTTGAAGCCCCTTCCCTTTCAGAGCAAATAAATCCCCGCCGTGAGAAGTGCAAAGCAGGGGAATTTTTTTTCTCGTGATTGACAAACTCAATGCTGCAACGAATCCCTGCGGAATCAGCCAGTGTGCATGAATCAAATCGAAACGCTCGCTTCGCAGCAGACCGACAACGGCCCGCAACTGCCCCAGCAGAAAAAATGGAATCATCAGGTAATAGAAGGGATTGGATTTCAGTTTGTTCAAAATCCCGCCGCCGTGCATGGCCAGTTTCTCCCACCGCTGAAAAAAATAGGGAAAACGGATGACACGCAGGCCTGCCATTTCTTCCAACCTCTTGCTGCCCGGTGTTCGCGGGGACAAAACCGTCACATCAAAGGAAGGAGCCAGGCGGCGGGAGAGCTCAAAAACAAACGCCGGTTCCGTATCATTTTCCCAGCGGGGAAAGGTTGAAGTCAACACAAGAACCCGCGGGCGATGGGTGGAATCATCTTTCACAGGCATTCAATTGATCTCACATTCATGACTTTTATGATATTATTGTAACAACACATAGGAAGATCAAGTAAATTCCGGTATCAGACGACATACTTCTTCAATTTTCGTCCTCATGACTGCATTTGCGATGTGCGCACAGTTCCATGTGAGCAAGTACTCAACACCGTTTACTGCAGCAGCGATGTAAACCTTTGGCTTCACTCCGGTCTCCTGTCGTAATAGATTTTTGACTGGCAAGAAAGGGGTTCAAT
>DFZJ01000063.1 GCA_002382045.1 Syntrophaceae bacterium UBA4059 | reverse complement strand
GCGGGATGCCAGCAGCATGCCCAGAATGACCAACTCCTTCACGCCGTTGGCATTTGCACCCGGCGTATTGAAGACGACGATGCCTTTTTCCGAACATTTATCGATGGGAATATTGTTGACGCCGGCGCCGGCGCGAGCAATTGCTTTTACACTTGGCGGCAGGCTCATATCTTTCATTTCCTTGCTTCTTACCAAGATGCCGTCAGCATCGGGAATATCAGTGCGATACTCATACTTCTCAGTAAAAAGGCTCAAGCCCTTTTCAGAAATTTTATTTAACAGATCAATCCGATACATAAATACCTCCTATTCCTTTCCAATCCTGTTTTTATTAGAGAGTATTCTGATCATGTAGAATACTTATCTTGTGCCGCTATTGTCCAAAACAAATGGTCCTTATGGTAGTTTTTGATAAGAACGACTGTTTTGCGGGAGAAAGTATAGAATGAGCGTTTTTATGTGTCAAGGAAATCTTGGAACACAAAAAATGAATCAATTGACTACTTCCCAATGACTTGATATGCTTCCATCATGTTGGAAAAACGAAAAATATCTAATAAATTCTCTCTTTCAGAGGACATTGTCCTTTATCCCGGCGATTGTTTGAAACTTTTGGAAACTATCCCTGCGAACTCATTAAAACTCGTTGTGACATCACCACCATATAATATTGGCAAGGAATATGAAAAACGACTTAAACTGGAGACGTACATCGAGCAGCAATCAGCGGTTATTCATGAGTGTGTAAGATGCCTTTCTCCTCATGGAAGCATTTGCTGGCAGGTTGGGAATTACGTTGATAATGGCGCCATTATTCCTCTTGATACTATTCTTTATCCGATTTTCTCCGGTCTGGGCCTTAAGATGAGAAATCGTATTATATGGCATTTTGAACATGGTCTTCACTGCACGCAAAGATTTTCCGGAAGATACGAAACAATAATATGGTTCACAAAATCTGATAAATTTACATTTAATCTGGATACAATTAGGGTACCTCAAAAGTATCCTGGGAAAAAATATTTCAAAGGCCCCAAGGCTGGACAATATTCTTGTAATCCTTTGGGAAAAAATCCGGGTGATTTATGGGTTATCCCAAATGTCAAAAGTAATCACGTGGAAAAAACGGATCATCCCTGCCAATTTCCAGTTGAGCTTATTGAAAGGCTCGTACTATCCATGACAGATGAGGGTGATTGGGTTTTAGATCCGTTCTTAGGTACCGGCACATCAATAATCGCTGCCATTCGGCATAAGCGTCGAGGTGCCGGTGCGGAAATGAGCAGTAAGTATATAGACCTTGCCAAACAGAGAATCAGTCAGGAACTTGCGGGCACACTTAAAACACGTCCGATGGATAAACCAGTTTATGATCCGGTAGAGGCCGGCAATAGCCTAAGAATAGCGCCTTGGTCAAAAAAATCAGACGATAATCAATTACGATTATTGGAAAGACAAGTGAGGTATCACGTGAAATGAAGATCATAGAGACATATTCACATTTGAATGGATTGGAGTTTTTGATTGTACACAAACCTGAATTATGGGCTGAAATCAAAAAAGTCATTTCGCGTGTGCGTGCTGATAATTGCAAAACTAAAATATCCAAAGAGAAAACCAAGCAAGGTAAGCTACTCTATAGCCCTATTGATATGAATAAGGCATTTGCAGAATTACTTAATGCAAATCAGTGGAAAGAAAGCAGGGTCAGTTACTGGGTTACGAAAAATGAAAAATTAATAAGAAAAACTCTAGCCATGCCTGCTGTGGAGCAAAAGAAAGAGATTGAAGCTGCGGGCGAAGCTCCCATATTCAGTTATAACCAAACTGATTTCGTGAAAGATCGCGTTGCTGTAGAAGTGCAATTCGGTAAGTATTCTTTTGTCGCGTATGACCTTTTTGTTAAGCATTTGGCATTTTATGTCGGCGACTACATAGATGTCGGTATTGAAATATTACCCATGAAATCACTTCAAGCACAAATGAGTTCTGGTGTTGCCTATTATGAAGGTGAACTTTATAATGTTGTTCGGCAAGGCCGGGGTGTCCCTGCTGTTCCATTGGTAATTATCGGAATCGCACCTTAAAAAATCAGAGTACAAATCCACAAATCCATACAGCGGACCGGCACGCAAGTGCGCCTCCGGCTGATGTCGTCGTTCGTGAATGGAGCGCTGATGGAGCGCATTCTTGCATTAATTTGTCGTAATGTGGCGAGAAACGAAAAAAGAGCTTCCGGTGTAAGTTCCGGAAACCCTTGATTTTCTTGGTGGGCCGTGCGGGGATTGAACCCGCGGCCAACGGATTAAAAGTCCGCTGCTCTACCGCTGAGCTAACGGCCCACTGATTGAGCGTTATCTAAGAACATGGCTCTCTAACAGCTAGTCAAGTGTGTGTCAAGAAGAAACTGTATTATTTTTCAAACGGATTTTCCATCTGAATGGTCTCTTCACGCCCGGCGCCGACGGATACCAGCGTCAGATCAGCGCCGGATAATTCTTTCAAACGCTGGAGGTATTTCTGCGCGTTGACGGGAAGGTCGCTGATTTTTTGCGCGCCGGCAATATCTTCCTTCCATCCGTCCAGTTCTTCATAAACCGGAACGCAGGATGAAAATGTTTTCATGCTGGCAGGAGCGGCTTCGGTAAATTCACCCTGGGCTGACTGGTAGCCGACGCAGATTTTGAGCTTGTCCAAGCCCGTTAAAACATCGAGTTTTGTGATGGCGAGCCAGGCAATTCCGGAGACCCGAACGGCTTGACGCACCAGAACCATGTCCAGCCAGCCGCAGCGGCGTTTGCGGCCCGTGGTCGCGCCGAATTCCTGGCCGACTTTCTGCAGATGTTCGCCGATGTTGTCTTTTAATTCCGTAGGGAAAGGACCTTCTCCGACGCGGGTTGTGTAAGCTTTGCAGATGCCGACTACGGCGGAAATCGCATGGGGACCGATTCCGCTGCCGCAAGATGCATTGCCGGAAACCGTATTGGATGAAGTGACATACGGATAGGTTCCATGATCGATGTCCAGATGACTGCCCTGTGCGCCTTCAAAGAGGACTTTCTTGCCTTTTTTAATTTCACGATCCAGAATAAGCGATGTGTCGGCGACGTAGGGTTTAATCTTTTCAGCGAAAGCCAGATATTCGTCGGCAATGGCTTCGGCATCCAGCGCTTCAACGCCGAAATAATTTTTCAGCATGAAATTTTTTTCTTCAAGGCTTTGGATCAATTTCTCCCGGAACAGATTTGTTTCATAAAGGTCGCCCACGCGGATACCCGTGCGGGCAACCTTGTCTTCGTAAGCCGGGCCGATGCCACGGCCGGTTGTGCCGATTTTTTTGCCCGCACTGCGGGCTTCACGCGCCTGATCGATGCTGCGGTGATAGGGCATGATGACATGCGCTTTTTCGCTGATATAAAGCCTTGTGGAAGGGGGAAACAGACCCCCTTCGTTTAATTCATCCACTTCCTGAAGAAAGACCTTCGGGTCGAAAACAACCCCGTTGCCGATTATACAAATTTTACCGTCATGCAAAATCCCCGAGGGAATTAAATGCAGAATCGTTTTTCTGCCGCGAACGACAAGGGTATGACCGGCGTTGTTGCCGCCCTGAAAGCGTGCGACAATGTCCGCTTCACATGTGTAAAGATCAACAATTTTTCCTTTTCCTTCATCACCCCATTGAGTGCCTACAACCGCAACATTGGCCATAATTAATTTCCTACATTTTTATGGGTTTAACGGATAATACATGCGGTAATTTGCGCAGTATCTCCAGTACATCGGTCCCTACAGCGGAGTCCGTATTCAGAATAACCAGCGCCTTTTTCGCCTGAGCGTCGCGGCTCAAATGCAGACGGGCGATGTTGACCTTATTGTTGCCCAGTGTGGTTCCCAGATTGCCGATAACACCCGGCTGATCGTCGTTGGAGACAGCCAGCAGATAACCTTCGGGTACGATTTCCACGGAAAAATCATTAACCTGAACGATGCGCAAATCATTTTTGCCGAAAACAGCGCCGGCAGTCCGGCTTATTTCTTTTGAGGTTTTGATGGTCACCGCAATCATGTTGTTGAAATCTTTGGTTTCAGAGTTCTTTACTTCGACAATCCTGATTCCTCTTTCCCTGGCGATAATCGGCGCGTTGATATAGTTGACGGCTTCATGCAGAATCGATTCCAAAAGCCCCTTGATCAGTGAAATTGTAATGGATGCTACGTTGTGATTGATCATTTCACCGCTGTACTCCACGGTGACTTCCTGAACTGCGCCGGTCAGTAACTGCGCCTGGAAGACGCCCAGCTTTTCCGCCAGATCCAGGTAGGGATGAATAACCGCCATGACATCCGCGCTGACCGAGGGGAAGTTGACTGCGCCTTTGATTTCCCCGGTAAGAAAATAAGCGACGATCTGATGGGCAATGGCAATGGCGACGTTCGTTTGTGCTTCATCGGTGGATGCGCCCAGATGAGGCGTACAGATGACGTTTTCGAGCCTGATCAGATCCATGTTTTTCGTTGGTTCTTCTTCGAAGACGTCAATGGCTGCGCCTGCTACCTTTCCGGATGTCAAGGCATCGTAAAGCGCTTTTTCGTTAACGATGCCGCCGCGGGCGCAATGAATCAGGAAAACACCCTGCTTCATTTTGGCAAAAGAATCGGCATTCACCAGATTTTTTGTCTCCGGCATCAGGGGAGAATGAACGGTGATAAAGTCGGCATGGGCATAGAGTTCGTCCATGCTGACCAGCTTTACGCCCATTTGTTCCGCAACTTCCGGAGAGATGAACGGGTCGCAGGCGATCACAGTCATTTTCAGCCCGATGGCGCGGTCGGCGACCACGGTACCGACACGTCCCAGGCCAATGATACCCAGGGTTTTGTTGCAGTATTCATTGCCCATGAACTTACTTTTTTCCCAAAGGCCTGCTTTCATGGATGCCGTAGCCTGGGGGATTTTGCGGGCCAGTGACAGCATCATGGCAATAGCGTGTTCACCGGTGGTAACGGTGTTGCCGCCCGGTGTGTTCATGACAACGATGCCGCGTTTGCTGGCGGCGGGAATGTCGATGTTGTCGACTCCCGCGCCGGCGCGGCCGATAGCGGAAAGTTTTACGGCCGCTTCGATAATTTCGGCCGTGACTTTTGTGGACGAACGAACGATCAGCGCATCATAATCTTTAATGACGGCTTTCAATTCATCCGGCTTCATGCCGGTTTTTACATCCACTTGGATACCCGGTGCGTTTCCCAGGATCTCCGCTACCTCGGAAGCCATGGAATCGCTGACTAATACTCGTTTCATAACGTTTTCCAAAATGCTCTTAAATTAAAGGCTTTTCACCTTTTCATTGAAAACTTTTTCCAACTCGGCCAACGCCACTTTGAGATCAGACGCCTCGATTGTCGGACCGCACCAGAAGCGGTAACCGGCGGGCGCGTCTTTGTAGGAGTTGATGTCGTGAGCGATGTTTTTCTTGCTCAGATCAGAAGCGATGCTCTTGAGGAACTTGCTTTTTGCGTCGGCGTCGAGAGCCGCAACTTTGGGATGGGTCACGGATAAACACACGGAGGTGTTCGAGCGTACCTTGGGATCAGCAGCCAGAAATTCAATCCAGTCGGTTTTGGCAACCCAATCCTCGACCACTTTCAGGTTGCCCTCGCTTTTCTTGATTAAGCCGTCAAGCCCGAATTTCCCCGCCCAATCCAGAGCGTCCAGATAGTCTTCCACGCAGATCATGGAAGGCGTGTTAATGACGTCGCCGTCAAAGATCGCCTTGTTGATTTTGTCGCCTTTTTTCAGACGGAAGATTTTCGGCATTGGCCAGGACGGTGTGTAGGATTCCAGACGCGCGACTGCTTTGGGGCTCATCACCATCATGCCGTGCGCGGCTTCGCCGCCCAGACATTTCTGCCAGGAAAAGGTTAGAACATCGATTTTGCTCCAATCAATGTCCATGGCAAACGCGGCGCTGGTAGCGTCGCACAGAGACAACCCTTCGCGATTGGCGGGAATCCAGTTGTAGTCGGGGACTTTGACGCCGCTGGTGGTGCCGTTGGCGACAAACACTACGTCGTTGGACCAATCGACCTTGGTGAGATCAGGAATCTTGCCGTAGTCGGCTTTAATAATCGTGGGGTTCAGCTTAAGCTGTTTATTGACGTCTGTCGCCCAGCCTTCAGAAAAACTTTCCCAGACTAATACAGTGACCGGTTTGGGGCCTAACAGTGACCACATGGCACATTCAAAAGCGCCGGTATCGGAAGCCGGCAGAATGCCCACAAGGTAATCTGACGGAATGTTTAATATTTTTCGTGTTTCATGGGTTGCTTTAACGATTCTTTCTTTTCCCAACGCGGAACGGTGTGAGCGGCCGACCGGCGCGCTCTTCAGCGCGTCGATATTCCACGCTGGCCTCTTGCTGCAAGGGCCGGAACTAAAATTGGGGTTTGACATAGATAACCATCCTTAAAATAAATTTTCTAAATTTTGGCACTTTCATACCAGCATTAAGCTCTTTTCTCAAGAAATTTAAACTGTAATGACCATCCCATGACCGACGGTCGAGACGGATACAACCTATATATTCGATAAATCAAGATAATAACAAATTTTGACTTAAGTCAATTACAACATAGGAGATTTGTGTTATGAATTTATCAAAAGGTGCTATGAGAAAATTTCAAGGCCCATGGGTATAATCATCATAATTCGGTTTAGCAACGAAAGGAGAAAAATATGCCTGAAAAATTATCACAAATTGCAGATTTAACAAATGTTTTTGTCCTGAAAGACATGGCTGCCTGGCAGGAACATTCTGTTGTCAGCCGGGAAATTATCCGGAAACCGTCCGGTACGATAACGGTTTTTGCATTTGACAAAGGGGAGGGATTAAGTGAACACACGGCGCCTTTTGATGCGGTCGTGCATATCCTGGAAGGCGAAGCTGAAATTCGAATTGACGGCAAGCCCTATCTGGTCAAGGCAGGAGAAATGATCATTATGCCGGCGGCCAAACCGCATGCACTTCATGCCACGGCGAGATTTAAAATGTTATTGGTCATGATTAAATAAAATTATTTGATGCAAACCCGGCGAACCTGTTTGAAATCAGTGATGCCTTTTAGCGATTTCTGGATACCGTCCTGGAGAAGCGTTGTCATGCCTTCCGCCATGGATTTGGCACGGAGCACTTCAACCGGTTCTCTTTTCATGATCAACTTCTTAATCGCGTCAGTGGCCACGACCAGTTCGTGAATGCCCATTCTGCCTTTGTAGCCGCTCTTATCGCAGGCGTCGCATCCCCTGGAACGATAAAGTTTGAAATCATTGTTATAGGGAACACCCAGTTTGGCAAAATCTTCTGGTCCGTAGGCCAGAGCAATTTCATCGTATTCCTCCCTGGAGGCATGATATTCTTCTTTGCAGCTTTTGCAGAGGGTGCGGACGAGGCGTTGGGCAAGAATACCCAGCAGGGCGTCGGCGAAGTTCAGCGGGTCGATGCCCATGTCCAGCAGGCGGACAATGGTTTCCGGAGCGCTGTTGGTATGCAGTGTGCTGAA
>DFZJ01000145.1:20100-30680 GCA_002382045.1 Syntrophaceae bacterium UBA4059 | reverse complement strand
GAATATACTGACGAATTTGAAACATGGTGGGTTGGCCTGGATGAGGAAGAGCAGATCGATATTGATGCGGTGATCGGTTTATTGGAAGAAAAGGGGCCTCATCTGCCATACCCATACAGTTCGGATATCAAAGGGATCAAGCACAGGACAATAAGAGAGTTGAGAATCCAACATAAAGGGAGGCCGTATAGAATCCTTTATGCATCTGATCCTTGAGTGATAAAATGAAACCCGCAGCAAGGAGAAAAGCGGCAGAGAAGACAAAGACCTTACTTGATGCAATGCCTTTACAGGAATTACGCCATGCCAGGAGTCTAAGCCAGGAACAGCTGGCACAAACATTGTCTGTCAAGCAAGCTGCCGTATCAAAGCTTGAGAAACGGACAGACTGTGCTGCCATGAGCGCATGAATGGCACAAGTTGTCTCAAGATAGACTTCGTCGCCAGCTGATTGTCTAATTCCTGTAGTCAAGCGTCCGGCGATTTTGACCGGTATCCAATCATCCGAAATCGTCGGTTCATACCGGATGGCTCTGCCAGAAAAGCGCTTCATCATGTTTTTCCGTTATATTTTTTTTGATTTTTTCTCCCTGCCATGTTACACGTTAAACACGTGCGAATAAGGAGGGTTTCCATTGAAACAAAATATCACCATCAGCCTCGATAAGGATATGATCCGTGCAGGCAAGATGATTGCGGCTCAGCAAGGAACATCGCTGAATCGCATGCTGCGACTGGAACTGGAAAGAATTATCCAGAACGCGAGGCAATATGATATGGCAAAACAGAAGGCAATTTCCGCGATGAAGATGGGCTTCAATTCCGACATGGATCGCTACCCTTCGAGAGATGAGCTTCATGAAAGATAGGATATTTGTTGATACCAATATTCTTGTTTATGCTCATGATTTGCGCGCTGGAGATCGCCATGCCAAGGCTTCATTCATCATGGAGAGCCTTTGGGAAGCGCAAACGGGGGTTATCAGTACACAGGTCGTTCAGGAATTTTATGTCACCATCACGCGCAAGATAAAGAATCCTTTGAAGCCGGTAGACGCGCGGGAAATTATCCGAAATTACCTCGCATGGCCAGTGCAGATCAATGATCCGGAGATGACGATTCGGGCTTCTGAAATCGAGGAAAAGAACAGCATCTCTTTTTGGGACGCGCTGATTGTTGCCGCCGCGCTTCGTCTGCAAGCGAAAAAGATAATATCGGAAGACCTGAATTCCGGACAGGTCATCGAAGGCGTCCTGATTGAAAATCCGTTTTTTTAAGAAACTGTCACTGGTTCAATTATTTTGACTGAAACAGCTGTCAACTTAAATACTTAAGGATGCCCCCCTATTGCATCTGACTGCCCAGAGGCACTATCGCGGCCCCCTCTCTGTCGAAGAGGCCTTCGCGATTCTGGATTAGGAGATTATTTATGAAAATGTTTAACGCATATGAAATGAAAAGACTCCTCGCATATATTGCTTTATTTGCTTCGCTGATGCTATTGGCAGGCTGTGCAACAACAACCCCTTTAATGAAAGGGGCGAGTTTGATTCGACGGCCCTGCGTCAAGCGGCCGAAATGGGCCATATCGGCGTTGTAAAACTGCTGCTCGATCGAGGTGCTGATGTCAATGCAAAAGATTACGGTGGTGATACCCCTCTTATGGTTGCCTCAATAAAAGGCCATACGGACATTGCACGTCTTCTGCTTGATAGAGGCGCCAATATACATAGCAAAAACAATAAAGGCTGGACAGCATTGGCCTATGCATCCACAGTGGATGTTGCAAAATTACTGGTTGGTAAAGGTTCTGACATTCATGCCAAAAACAACCACGGAGCAACAATGCTGAGCGCTGCAGTCATGTCCGACCGCGATGATGTGGCAAAATATTTGATAGATCAAGGCGCAGATTTGGAAAATGCATTATCCCGTTGTGAGAATACACTCAAGGAATGGTCTAAATTATCATATATGAAAAGCAGAATGAACCAGCCAAGGCATTGTGTGTCATTCTTGACGAGGATTAAAGCCGAAAGAGAAGAATCCAGAAGGCAGGAGCAGGAAATAGCAAAAGCTAAAGCTATAGAAGCCCAGAAGGCAAAAGACATGAAGGAGATCATCAGAGAAGTTGTTGCTGAAACCGCTAAAAGCCAAAAGCAAACGAGCAAATCTCCTGCAACACAATCAGAAATCGACAAACCAAATATTGCCGCTTCGGAAAGGATTATGGGAGACAATGATTTGGCTGTAATCATCGGCATCGAGGGATACAGCAGTCTTCCGAAATCCGATTATTCCTATGACGACGCCAGACTGGTTAAAGAATACGTAAAGGCGTTGGGATTCCGGGAGCGGAACATTGAGCTAATCACAGACGAAAAAGCCACCAAAACGACAATCGAAAAAGTGTTGGAGGTGTGGTTAAGAAACAAGACAAAGCCTAACAGTCTGATATTTGTATATTATTCAGGACATGGTGCTCCTGACCCGTCAAGCGGCGAATCGTATATCGTGCCCTATGACGGCGACCCTAGCTATCTTTCTGTGACGGGATATCCCTTGAAGAGGCTGTATGAAAAACTTGGCAGCTTACCCGCCAAAGAAGTCATCGTTGTTCTGGATGCCTGTTTCTCCGGTGCAGGAGGAAGGAGCGTCCTTGCCAAGGGGGCAAGACCCCTTGTTCTAACAACAACCACTGCGGTTTCTTATCCCAACATGGTGATTCTTTCAGCAACGCATGGGGCTCAGATATCAACCTCATCGCCGGAGAGGGGGCACGGGGTGTTTACATATTATTTTCTAAAAGCCCTCAATGAAGGGAAAACAAACCTCGCCGACATTTATGAATCCATCCAACCCCAGATTGAAGATGAGGCGAAGCAGCTCAACGTCCAGCAGAGCCCAAGCATAAGTCCTGAATCTAAAAAATTAAAGGGAAGATTTGTGTTGAGAAAGTAATGAACGAGTTATGGGGATATGTAACTCGTTATAGATATATTGCAGACCTTTATGACAAATTCAATAATATATCGTAAACTAAATTTTTCTCGACAAAATATATTCTGCGACGGTGTCAAGATGTTCTTTTTCATGGCAATCGGCAAAGACTTTTAAGCCGTTTTTTGCTTCACGGATGAACTGTTCCGCGCGTTGGAGCGAATAGTCAATGCCGCCGGATTTTTGTATTAAGGAGAATATATCCCGGATGGCATCTGTAGAAAAAGCTTTTTGCTCGATGGTTGTTTGAATCATGCCGCGTTCGGCGTCGGTGCATTTTACCAGGGTGTAAATAAGCGGCAGCGTCATTTTACCTTCTTCCAGATCTTTGCCGATGGATTTGCCGAAATCTTCTTCCTTGGCCATATAGTCCAGCGTGTCGTCGGTGATCTGAAAAGCCATGCCGATTTTGCAGCCGTATTGCTCAAGGGCTTCGATTTTGGCCTGCGATGCGCCGCCCAGCACCGCGCCGCTTCCACAGGCGGCGGACATGAGCACGGCGGTTTTCTTCTCGACAATACTCAGATATTCCTCTTCGGTCAGACTGGTATCGCCGCATTTCATTAATTGAAAGACTTCGCCCTCCGACATGATATTGGTCATCTTCGACATGAGTTGAACAATGGCAATATCACCGACTTCGGACAAAAGCTTGAAGGCCTTGGAATACAAAAAATCGCCGACCAGAACGCTGGCCGCGTTTCCCCAGAGGTTGTTGGCGGAGGTTTTGCCCCGGCGGATAACCGCTTCATCAATCACGTCATCATGCAGGAGGCTGGCGGTATGGATAAATTCAATGGCAGCCGTAAGCGGAAAGCGGTGTTCTCCTGAATATCCACAGAGTCTGGAACTGATCAAATGCAACAGAGGACGAAAGCGTTTGCCGCCGCTGTCAATCAGGTGATGAGCGACTTCCGGAATCATTTTAACATCGGACGTGATATAGCGGCCGAGATGCACCTCGATTTGGCGCATCTCATCAGCATAGGCGGCGAAGACATCGGAAATTTGCATAATTATCTGGACCCCGGAAATATTTGGATAAAACTATATGGGAAATGCATGATTGTCAAATAAGATTTACAGTATTTCGCCGAACAGGTCGTAATGATCCGCGGCTGTGATCATGCATTTTACCATTCTGCCGATTTTGGCGTTAGCGTCTTTGATGTACGTGACGCCGTCGATTTCCGGAGCCTGCCGGCGGCAGCGCCCGATTAAGGCGTAGCCTTCGCGGTCGCTTGTTTCTTCGATCAAAACCTCCTGTGTCGACCCGATGAGCGTAGCATTGATGACATGAGAAATATCAGCCTGCTCGTTCATGATGATCTCCCGCCGGCGTTCCTTCTCTTTTTCTGAAATGCGAGATGGTTGCGATGCCGCGGCCGTGCCTTCTTCGCGCGAATAGGTAAAGACACCCAGGTGATCAAAGCGGGTTTCGCGCACGAAGTCGAGCAGACGTTCAAACCGCTTTTGCGTTTCTCCCGGAAAACCCACGATGATTGATGTACGGAGCGCAACGCCGGGGATGATGCGCCGGGCATCGCTGATCATTTGCGCAATGCGCGCGGCACCGACCTTGCGGTGCATGGCGGCAAGGATCGCATCGTCAATATGCTGCACGGGCAGATCAAGATAACGGCAGACGGTTTTGTGGTCGTTCATGGCTTCCAGCACATCGGTTGTGATATGCGCCGGATGTGCATAAAGCAGGCGCAGCCAGCGAAGACCGGAAAGCCCTGCCAGATCGGATAAAAGACCGGAAAGCTTTGGCCGCGTTTTTAAATCACGGCCATAAGCGGTTGTATCCTGACCGATCAGGATGATTTCCCTGATGCCCCGCGCCACAAGGTTTTGCGCTTCGCGCAGAATATCGTCGGGCTGGCGGCTGCGGGCGCGGCCGCGAATGGATGGAATCGCGCAGTAGGTGCAGCAGTTGGAACAGCCGTCCGAAATTTTCAAATAGGCGGTGACGGATTTGGAAGATAAAATCCGCTCATGCTGCGACGTCATCAGGAAATCCGGTTTGGAGCAAACGACGGTGCGGCGTGGCTTTGCTTCGCTTAAACTTTGCAAATGCCTGACGATGCGGCCGACTTCTCCCGTGCCGATAAATAAATCGACTTCGGGAATTTCGTTTTTCAATTCTTTTGCGTAGCGCTGCGCCAGGCAGCCGGCGACCACCAGCTTCAGGTTGCGCCCGCTTTTCTTTTTTCCGTGGGCAAGCGTCAGGATGATGTCCAGCGCCTCTTCCTTGGCCGGCTGAATAAAGCCACAGGTGTTGACGATGACGACATCGGCATCATCAGGACTCTCCACAATCGTCATGCCGGATGATCGGGCCAGGCCGCCCATGACTTCCGAGTCAACCAGATTCTTGGAGCAGCCCAGAGAAATAATGTGCAGTCTGGAGGGGAAAGTCTTTTTCACTGGGGAAGCTTTCTGATAAGGACTTTGCGTGGTTTCGCGCCGTCGGACGGGCCGACGATCCCTTCTCGCTCCATCTGTTCGATCATGCGCGCGGCGCGGTTATAACCGATTTTCATGTAGCGCTGGACCAGTGAGATGGAAGCTTGTCCAAGTTCGCCCACCAGGGCGACGGCTTCATCATACTTTTCATCATAGCCGTCTTCATCTGCCCTAGTCTGGGCGGACTCAAATTCAAATTTCTCAATCGAGGCGTCATAGGTCGGCTGTGCCTGCATTTTGATGAAATCGACAATGCGCGATATTTCCGCGTCCGACAGATACGCGCCGTGGATGCGGGTGAGTTTGGATGTGCCCGGCGGAATGAAGAGCATATCACCTGCACCCAGCAATTGTTCCGCGCCCGGTTGATCAATAATGGTGCGCGAGTCAATTTTGGAGGAGACCTTGAAGGAAATCCGCGTGGGAAAGTTAGCCTTGATAAGTCCCGTGATAACGTCCACGGAAGGCCGCTGTGTGGCGAGAATCAGGTGAATGCCCGCCGCCCGCGCCATCTGAGCGAGCCTCGTCAGCGATTCTTCCACGTCGCGCGATGCGACCATCATCAAGTCGGCCAGTTCATCAATCACCACGACAATATAAGGAAGTTTGACGTGCTGGAAGGACGGATTGCTTTTAGAGGACCCTTCCGCCTCGTCGGCATCTGGTGCGGTTTCAGATTTCAAATCCTTAACCGCCGCTGCCTTGCTTTTGGGGCTGGTCAGAATCATTTCGTTATAGGCGTCGATGCTTTTCACGCCCATGGCGCTGATGACTTTATAGCGGCGTTCCATTTCTTCGACAGTCCAGCGCAAAACCTGTGAGGCTTTTTTCGGGTCCACCACCACGGGGTGCATCAGGTGTGGAATGCCTTCATAGGAAGACAGTTCGAGACGTTTGGGATCGACCATCAGAAACTTGATGTCGTCCGGCTGCGCCTTGAAAAGAATGCTGCAAATCATGGCATTGAGCGCAACGCTTTTACCGGAACCGGTGGTTCCGGCAATGAGCAGATGCGGCATTTTGGCCAGATCGGCGATGACCGGCGTGCCAACAAAATCGACGCCCAGCGCGATGGGCAGACGCAGGGATGACTTGGTAAAGGCGTCATTGTCCAGAACATCCTTGAGAAAAACCGAATCTCTTTTAAGGTTGGGAATTTCAATGCCGATGACGGATTTGCCGGGAATGGGCGCCAGAATCCGGATGCTGGGCGCCATCAGGGCCAGCGCCAGATCGTCGGCCAGATTGGTAATGCGGTTTATTTTCACACCGGACGCCGGTTCCAGTTCATACATGGTAATGACCGGGCCGGGCATGACTTCCACGACACGCGCCTCGACGCCGAAATCCGCCAGCTTCTTTTCCAGGATGCGCGAATTGGTCACCAGGTGATCGCGTTTGACGCGGGTGTCCTTTTGGGGCGCCACTGCCAGCAGGGTGAAAGGCGGCAACTGAAATCGGCCGTCGGATTTGAGTTTTGAAAAATCAAAATGCGTCTGTTCGATTTTCTTTGGTTTTGATTTTTTCGGCGTTGGCTCCATTTCTTCGATGATGGGCGGCGGATTATTTTCTGTTTTCAAACGGGAAAATAATCCGGCATAAAAAGACGTGACGTATGCTTTGATGGATTTCAACAGACCATGGGTCCACTGAGAAAGACGTTCCGTTACCGACACGAGGGAGAACTCAATGATAAAAAAGAGCGCGACAATAGCAATGACGATCAAAATAATATAGGTGCCCGCCGGATTGAAATAGACAAGCAGGAAGCGGACAATACCCCTGCCGATCTCTCCGCCCGCCCCTACACTGAGCTTTTCTCCGTAAGCGGTCATGCCCCCATTGATCACGGAACTGAAAAGACCGGCACAAGACAGCGTAAAAAACAGGAAACCGAAAAAACGCTGAGCTTCCATCACAAAAGACGGCCGCAGAAAATATTGAAACGCTAAGGCCAGGAGGGCGATAGGCAGAAGAAAAGAGGCAAACCCCAGGAGAAAGATCATCCAACCGGCGATATAGGAGCCGACGATGCCCGTGAGGTTGTGTGTAGATTGGGCGTCCCCGATGAATTTCATAGGGGACGGATCAGCAGGCGAGAAGGAAAAAAGGCACAGGAAGAGAAACAGCGACAGCCCGAGACAGATAACGCCTTTAATCTCTCTGATCCGTTTATGGGGATGATCCTGGGAGTTTTCTTCCATTAAAGCGCCGTTTTCATTTCCGGCTGGACATCCTTGATGTTTGCCGCGCCGGTATTCCGATAAAGGTTATAATTTTCAATAATGACCTGCCGGACATTATCAATCAACTCCTGCCGGTTTTCCAATGTGTAGGTTTTAACATCTATCGGCTTGCCGATAACCAGTTTGATTCTGCCCGGTTTAATTTTGAGCGACCGCTTGGGCATGATGTCGCCGCTGCCGACGATGCTGATCGGAACAATCGGCGCACCGGATTGTATCGCCAGGTAAAAGGTCCCCGGCTTGAAAGTTTTAATTTCGCCGTTGCGGCTGCGGGCGCCCTCCGGAAACGTCATGACGGACTTTCCCTGCCGGATACGCAGCGCTGCCAGATCAAGGCTTTGCAGGGCCTTTTCGTGATTTTGCCGGTCGATTTCAATATAGCCCGCGCTTTTCATAGCCTGACCGAAGACGGGGATTGCGAATAATTCTTTTTTGGCAATCCAGCGAAACTGTCCCGGAAGATGCGCCAGCGTAATCAAAATGTCAAAATCACTCTGATGGTTGGCCATAAACACCTGCGGTTTGCCCCGCAGTACATTTTCACTGCCGATGACCTCGACCTTGGTACTGCTGAGAATCAGCAGGATCCTGGCCCAGATGCTGGCTACTTTATGAACATTATTTTCCGCGTTGTTAAAAAAAGAAAAGACGACAGACCAGAATGAAAAAAATGCCGTAATTGCTATGCCCAATGTAACTAACAGTGCCGAACGAATCATCTGCGTTCTTTCCTTGATCGGATTGCCTGATATTGATGCTATTTTTTTACTTGATAACGCAGTTGAAGTCAACAGTGAAAAAGGACAATCCATGAATATGAAATATTTTTCAGCCGTTTGATGGACGGCCGGAATCCGTACAAAAAGAGCCCTCACCGGTTCATCCGGAAGGGCTCTTTTGTTTTCAAGGCATCCCTCCTGATCTTTTGTCAGGCGATCGGGAATGATAAAGTTTTAACCCCAAGCTTTCTCCGCCGCCGCATTTTGTCCGGCAATACGGCCGAAAATCAGGCAATCGAGTGTGGCGCAACTGCCCAGCCGGACCGCACCGTGCACGCCGCCCGTGACTTCACCGGCTGCGTATAATCCCGGAATGGGTTTATCCGTCATGACGTCCGTCGCCTGCGCTTTCGTGTTCATGTTGATGCCACCCATGGTGTGATGAACTTTCGGCGTGAGTCGTAAAGCGTACCAGGGGCCGGGGCCGAGCGGTTTTTGATTCTTCTGTAAATAACGGCCCCATTCTTCATCTTTGCCCGCCAGCACGCCTTTGTTAAATTTCTCGACGGTTGCCTTGAGGGGCTCTACGGGGCAGTTATGGGCTGCCGCCATGTCTTCCAGCGTTTCGTATTTCTTCACAACGCCTCTTTCCATCAATTTAGGCATGGCTTCCGCAATGGCTTTCTGGCCGAAAGCATAACCGGCGGCATCCGTGAAGGCAATGCACTTATTTCCCACCCGGATGATGGCATCGGCGCGGATCTTCCGGTCGGCCAGTTCATTAACAAAGCGTTTGCCGGTTTTCGTATCAACCCAGAGGCCATACATTGCACCGCAGAGCTGCGCGAAGAAAGGTGACAGTCCCATGCCTTTTTCATCGGGACTTCCCCAAGGTCCAAGCTGGATCCAGGATAATTGCACGGGTGTGCAGCCAACGCGCAGGGCTTCCCGCAGGGCTTCCGCCGTGGCGCCCGGTTGATTGGTGCTCGGAAACTCGGCGACCAGACGGGGATCCTGGATGGTTCGGAAAGCAATATCATTGCCGAAACCACCCGTTGCCAGAACGACGGCTTTTCTGGCTTTGATGTTTTTTATTTTTCCACTGTCGTTGTTGGGGAAAACATATTTTTCCCGAATCTGAACACCTTTGACCCGTCCGTCAACGTCGCGGTATAATTGCGTCAGAAAACTTTGTGTTTTGGGCGCCACTCCCAACTCTTTTAATTTAACCAGCTGTCGGGTGACAATGGCTGAACCACTCTGATTGTAAGTGCTGTACATGCGGGGAACAGAGTGCCCGCCTTCCTGTGACAATTTGTCCTTATACTGAACACCCAGCTCCGTCATGGTCCACTGAACGGTTGCGTTGGAATTGTCAGCAACCATCTTGGCCAGTTCCACATGATTTAAATTCAAGCCGGCTGTCAGCATATCTTTAAGCAGCAGTTCCGGTGAATCTTTGACGCCTTCTTTAGCTTCCATGGGGGATCCTGCCGCGGAGATTACACCGCCGTTGATGATCGAGTTTCCGCCCGGCGTGCGCATTTTTTCTAAAACGACGACGGATGCCCCGGCCTTCTTTGCTTCATAAGCAGCAGCCAGACCCGCAAAACCGCTGCCGACGACCACAACGTCATAGGTTTCGTCCCACTTTTTCGGCAAGGCGGCCGCTTCCGCTTTCCAGGGCGTCAAAGCCACGCCGCTTGAAGCCAGCCCGGCAACAGCCGCCACAGTGCCTGCGGATTTTATGAAATTCCTTCTGGTTAATGAGTTTGTGATTTTTTTGTCTTCTGCCATAATTGTCCTCCTGATAAATTGTTTCCGTGATTAGGTTGTTAAAAGACGTTTTCTTGCCATAAATGACTGAAGATAAATTGTAATGAATAAAATCATTATAACTTATCATGATTTGAAATGACGTTGTTAAAAGATTCTGCCGCGGCATCTGCGCATTGGAACAATATTTTGGGATAGCACAGGAAATGGATACGATAACACCAGGCTGAAGAAGAAACGAAGAATTGCGATAGCAAAATGACTTAAAATCTCTTATCACAAGTATAAACCTCTGGGTAAATGTAGCATAAGCGGAAAGAAATGCAAGCAATCCCTTCTCCCAGGGTCAGGATGAATTTATTCTCTTCT
>DFZJ01000145.1:0-19991 GCA_002382045.1 Syntrophaceae bacterium UBA4059 | reverse complement strand
CATAGGCCGAATCTTGGGTCGCGGGTTTTATCCTTGTTTTTCCTTCGCAGGTTTATTCTAATGGGTGCGATGACGGTTATGCTGATGTGTCGTCGTGACCGTTGAGGATGCCTAAAGCCAGATCGATTGCACTGTGGCTGCCGAAAATAATCAGTTGATCAGCTGTTTCGAGGATAAATTCGCTGGGTGGATTCGTGATGGTCTGGTTATTGCGAATGATGTTGATGATCAGAGCGCCGGATTGGGCTTTGAGATTGATTTCCCGGATGCTCTTGCCGATGATCGGATTTCCGGCGGCGATGAAATAGGTTTCAATCGTACCCTGCGCCAGAATCTGACTGATCTGGTCAAAGGCTTCCTGCGTGTAACGGACTTCCCGGAAAACGCCGTATGATTGATTACGGATGATATTGCCCTGGGTTAAAATGATACTGTTGGGGATGTGAAACATTTTGAGAACGCGGCTGAAGATTTGAATGGAGGTTTCAAATTCTTCGGGGATGACGTCGTCGGCGCCCATCGCCAGCAGGTCTTCAATATCAGCCAGATACTTTGTTCGGACAATGACATGCAGTTTGGGATTGATGGCCTTGGCGTTGGACAGACAACTTTTGGTGAGAAAACGGTCGGAGATGGCGATGACCATGACACGCGCAGCCTCCACATTGGCGCGTCGCAGAATTTCGACACTGGATGCGTCGCCCCAGATCGTATTTTTATCTCCCTTGCTTTTCGATTTTTTTATTTTCTGAAAGTTAAGATCAATAATGACATAATTAATGGCGGTATCTTTGAGCACACGGACAAGATTTCTGCCGTTGAGTCCCATGCCGCAGATGATCACATGATTGGACACCTGCGCGCGCTCATCAGGTTTAACATCCCGTGCCGGATCAAAAATATTTTTTCGGGCCAATAAATAGTATACGAGCGAGACGAGCAGCGGCGTGATAATAAAGGTCAAAACAGACGCTCCGATAAAAGTCTGATAAATGTTATTGGAAATGATGTTGTTTTTGAAGCCCTGAGAAGCCAGAACAAAAGAAAATTCGCCAATCTGGGATAACAGAACGCCGGAAAGCAATGCGACGCGCAAGGGGTATCCCAGCAGCTTGACCAGCCCGAAAACGATGGTCGCCTTAATCAGGATAATGATCAGAGAAACCAGAAGAATATAGCCGGGATTTGCCCTTAGAAAATCCAGATTGAGAATCATGCCGAAAGAAACGAAAAATACGGACAGGAAGACATCCCGAAACGGGGTGATGTCGCTGATAATCTGATGCGTAAAATCCGTATCGGACAGGGCCAGCCCCGCCAGGAACGCGCCGATGGCCAGCGACAATCCCAGAGATTCCGTGATCCCGGCAATCCCCATCGTAATGACCACGGAGGCAATCACCAGCACGTCGCGCATGTTCATGCTCACCAGCTGCTCCAGTAAGCGGGGGATGACATAACGGGCGGCGACCAGAATGACAATAATAATCAGGATGGATTTGACCACTTTCCAGATAATCAGCAGAGGCTCCGTCCCGCTGCCACCGGCCAGAAAAGGGATAAGCAGCATCATCGGCACCACCATCATGTCCTGAAACAAAATGATGCCGATGGAAATTCTTCCCTGCGGCGCCTTCTCATCGCTGCGGTCTTTCAGGATTTTTAAGATCAAAGCCGAAGAACTGTGCGCCAGAATAAAGCCAATGAAGACCGATTGGCTGACGCTCAACTGCATCGCAAGCCCGATCGCCATGCCGGCGATAAAGGTGCAGAGGATTTGCATGCCGCCCGTCAGAAGAATTTCGGACAGATTCTTTAAAAAGCGGGAAATCTGAATTTCGATGCCGATCGTGAAAAGCAGAAAAGCGACCCCGATTTCCGCCAGAAACTGAATGCCTGCGGTGTCGTCGATCAACTTCAAGCCGAAAGGTCCGATGATAATGCCGGTGATGAGAAAACCGATGATGGAGGGCAGCTTGATTTTGTTGAAGACGTAGATCACCGGGATGGAAAAGCCCAGAATAATGATCAATTGATGGAAAAACTTCAATCCGTCCATTGGTTTTCCTGATCGTCAAAAGTTGATTCCGGGGATGGGCGCATGTGATTCATCCATCCCCCAAAATTTAAGATATTCCCTGTATGTTTACCATTGATGTGCATTTTTTCCAAGAAACATCGCCGTTCCACTGAGAAATTTTCAAGGAATCATTTTACTGATTAATTTTGATTGACAAAAAACATCATAGAAACTATTATGCAGAAAAATTAGTTATTTAATGGGATCAGACCAATGATCATCAAAAAACAAACGATAATTATCAGCATTATAATTAGCTTCCCCATAGGAGGCCTGGCCGTGGAATAGCCGCATTTTTCTATTAGCAAAATTCCCAACCGCTGCCAGGAAAACCCGGCAGCGGTTTTTTTATGTGAAACTCCAACCCGTGGTTGAAAGAGAGGACCCCATGACAAAAAACCAGATTTTGATTTACGATACAACGTTGCGCGATGGCACGCAGGGTGAACAGGTTACCTTTTCCGCCGAAGAAAAACTGCGCATTGCGCAGCGGTTGGATGACGTTCACCTCCATTATATTGAAGGCGGCTGGCCCGGCTCCAATCCCAAAGATATGCGCTTTTTTGAAATGGCGAAAACCGTGAAGTTTAAAAACGCCAAATTGACCGCATTTGGCAGCACGCGCAAGCCGCATATCCGTCCGGAAGCCTGCCCGAACCTTAAGGCGTTAATTTCGGCCCAGACCCCGGCCGTGGCCATCTTCGGCAAATCATGGGACCTCCACGTTACCGATATTCTGAAAATCAATCTGGAAGAAAATTTAGCCATGATCCGTGATTCCATTGCCTACCTGAAATCCAAAGGCAAGGAAGTGCTTTTTGATGCGGAACATTTTTTTGACGGATATAAAAATAATCCCCGCTATGCCACCCGGGTTGTGAAAACCGCCCTGGATGCGGGCGCGGACAAGATTATTTTCTGCGACACCAATGGCGGCGCGATGCCTCACGAAATCAGTGATATTCTCAAAAAGATTTCTTCGGTTGTTCCTGCGGGTCGGGCTGGTATTCATGTGCACAATGACTGCGGGCTGGCTGTTGCCAATTCTCTCGCGGCGATCCGCGAAGGGGTGAAGATGGTTCAGGGAACTGTTAACGGATATGGCGAGCGGTGCGGCAATGCTGATTTGATTTCAGTGATCGGTAATCTGCAAATCAAAATGAAAATGAATTGTCTGCCGACTGAATCGATTCGTCAGCTGAGCAATCTGTCCCTGTTTATCAGCGACGTGGCCAATATTCCGCCTCTCATGTCGCGGCCTTTTGTGGGACGCAGCGCCTTTGCGCACAAAGGCGGCGTACATGTCAGCGCGGTAGCCAAAAATTCGCTGGCTTATGAACACATGCAGCCCGAGCTCGTCGGCAACAGTCGGCGCGTGCTGGTCTCCGATATGGCCGGCAAAAGCAATATCGCTTATAAGGCCAAGGCGCTGGGGATCGATCTGGACAAGAAGAACGCTCTGGGAAAAGTTGTGCATCAGGTGAAACTGATGGAAGACAAGGGCTATCAGTTTGATGCTGCCGACGGTTCTTTATCCGTCCTGATGAAGAAAGCCATTGGTGAATTTGTTGAGCCCTTTAATCTGGAGTGTTTCAGTGTGGTCACGTCACGAACACTGGAAAACCCCTGTCTCTCCCAGGCCACGATAAAAATATCCGTTAATGGCGAGGAGGAATTGACGGCCGCCGAGGGCAACGGCCCGGTCAACGCCCTGGATCATGCTTTACGGAAAGCCTTGACTAAATTTTATCCGCAAATCAAGGAAATGCACCTGGTTGATTTTAAAGTTCGCACGCTGGAAGGTTCGGAGGGCACCGCGGCGGGTGTCCGGGTTCTGCTGGATTCGACGGACGGCTCCGAACTCTGGAGTACGACGGGCGTTTCTGAAAATATTATTGAAGCCAGCTGGCAGGCCCTGATTGATAGCATTGAATACAAACTCAGTAAAGACAAGAAAAAGAGATAATTTTTTCTTTTTTCAACACCGTTTGCAGCCATTGCTAAATCCATGAATTGCTGGTATAAATACTCCGATGAAAATGGCAGCTGGAAAACTGGAGCGGGACGGTGTTATCGATTAACAGCCAAAATCCGCAAATGCGTCTCATTAAGAAGGCGGCGGATGTATTGAGGGATGGCGGTGTTATCATCTATCCCACAGATACGGTTTATGGATTGGGCTGCGATCTGTCCAATAAAAGAGGCATTGAAAGAATTTACGAAATAAAAAAAAGAAATAAAAAACGCCCTTTAAGTTTTGTCTGCTCCGATCTGAAACATATTAGTCAGTACGCCATGGTTACGGATTATGCCTATAAGACCATGAAACGGTTTTTGCCCGGGCCTTACACATTCATTCTGGAAGCATCGCGCCTTGTCCCGAAAATGATTTTACCGAAAAGGCCGACCACGGGTATCCGTGTGCCGGACAACGAAATTTGTCTGGCTTTGATACGTGAACTTGGACAGCCGATTATCAGCACCAGCGTGCAGACGGAAGACGGAGAAGATCTCGGCAATCCGGTCATCATTAACGAATACTTCGGACGTGTCGTCGATTTAATTATTGACGGCGGAACGATCGTTCCCGAACCGTCCAGTGTCATCAGCCTGGTGGATGATACGATTGAACTGCTTAGAATTGGCAAAGGCGACGTCAGCGCCTTTAAATAAATATACAAGGTTGTGCCGCGCGGGTCATGTGTTGGCCGGACATACAGTCCCTCCATGAGCCGTCATGATGGATGCAGCCGAAAAGGACAGTTATGAAACACATTATGCTCGTTAACGCCGTGCACAAGGAACAAATGCGCATGGCCACGGTTGACGAAAAAGGCAAGCTGATTGAATTTAATATTCAAATGGCGGTGCGCGAACCCATCAACGGAAACATTTACAAAGGCAAAGTGCTGAAAGTCGAACGGGGCTTGCAGGCAGCCTTTGTCGATTACGGCGGTGTCAAGGACGGCTTTTTGCCGCTTCGCGACGTGAGCCCCGAATACTTGACCGAACCGGAAAATGGTCAGCAAGGCGGCAGACCGGTTCTCAGGCCCGGTCAGGAAATTATCGTCCAAGTCGTTCGGGAAGTCATCGGCAACAAAGGCGCGCTGCTGACATCCTATATTTCCCTGCCCGGAAGATATCTTGTCTTGCTTCCCAATAAACTCTGTGGCGGAATTTCGCGCAAAATAGAAAGTGAAGAGGACCGGCAGAAAATCAAATCGCTTATGGAACAAATCAAAGTTCCTGAGGATATGGGCTTTATTGTCCGCACGGCCGGCATCAACCGAACCAAGCCGGAAATTCAGCGCGACTACCAGTTTCTCATGCGTCTCTGGAAGGATATTTACAATAAAGCCGAAAGTGCCTCAGCGCCTTACTTTCTTTATCAGGAAACGGACTTCGGCGTGCGCTCCTTGCGCGACTACCTGACGCTGGAAATCGATGAAATCCTGGTCGATGAGGTCGAGACCTTCCGCAAAATGCGCGCTTATTTGAAAGCGGTAGCCCCCCGTCATTTACGAATCTTAAAGAATTATAAAGATAAAATCCCGATTTTCGAACGATACGAACTGGAAGAACAAATCCGGGTAATTTATCAGGAGCGTGTGGAATTGAAATCCGGCGGGTACATCATCATCAATCCCACGGAAGCCATGATTACCATCGACGTCAATTCCGGCCGTGGATCCAATAAACGGAATATCGAAGAAACGGCTTTCAAAACCAATGTCGATGCCTGCGATGAAATTGCGCGTCAGCTGCGGCTACGCGATCTGGGCGGTTTAATCGTGATAGATTTTATCGACATGATTGATAAAAAACATATTGCGGAAGTGGAAAAGGCTTTCAAAAAGGCCCTGAGCGTGGATCGGGCCCGAATTCAGCTTTCCCGTATTTCCAAGTTCGGGCTTTTGGAATTATCCCGTCAGAAGAAACAATCCACCATTCAGGAAATCAGTTACATTACCTGTCCCTACTGCAAGGGCAGCGGGCTTCGGCCGTCTCTGGAATACGCGTCTCTGGGGGCTTTTCGCAAAATCGAATCGGAAGCGGTCAAGGGCATTTACTCGGAGCTGAAAGTTAACCTGCCGCATGAGATTGCTTTATACATTCTGAATAATAAAAGAAGCGAACTCATGAAGCTGGAAGCCAATTTCGGCGTCTGTCTCCACATTGAAGGAAAGCCGGATATGGCCTGGGACAAACTTGAAATTCAGCAATCCATTAAAGAACAAACGCTGGAAGCAAGCGCCACTCAGGACATCTCTTTGCTGAAACTGGCCGAAGATGCTGAACCCGACGCGGAACCCGACATGGCCGTAAACGTGGGACCGAGTTGTGTGGAAGATGCGCCTAAAAAGAAAAGCCGGCGCCGTCCGCGACACAGGAAAAAGAAAATCGCGGCGGCTACAACGGAGAGTACTGTTCCGGATGAGGCTGTCGGGGAGAGTCAGCTTCCTGATCTCCCGCCCCCGGTACCGCGCGCCCAGTCCCCCCGGTTTCCCGTAAAACCGTTGAAAATTGTCAGCGCCCTGCCGGATGAGTTTTATCCTGTGGAGCTGAGCGACGACCTGTTTGCTCCGGAACCGGAAGAAGATGAGGGGGATCGTTAAATGCCGGCGCCATTCTAACGGTGTCCTGTTACCACGTCGCTAAAGGATGTCTATCCATGATTGATGAAATCATGAAAGGACTTTATCGAATCATGGGCCTGCACCACGAATTCTCTTGCCGATTATATGGCCAGTCTGGGCAAGTGGATCGCGTCTCAATAAGTCTTTGATGATCCATGTCTTTTTTCTCCAAATACATCAGCCGTAAATACTTGGAGCTGGACTGCCGGATCCTTCCAGCTGTCGGGCGGCAAACCGGCTTTCTGAGAACAAAGCTCCGCGAGAAATCGATCCTTGCTCCACCCGGTTTCGATGGCCACCTGCGGCAGGAACACACCGCGATTTAAAAACCCTTTGCTCACAATGACACCGTGTTTTCCCAGCTCAATTTCATCCGCGCTCTTGACCACGCGGGGCCTGGACAGGACCGAAATTTCGATGTCAATGTCTTTTAATTCATCGGCTCTGACCGGCTCAAACCGGGGATCTTCAGACGCGGCGGCGATGGCCATGCGGCGCACGGTCTGATAAAGCGGCCCGCTGCCTTCGATATTGCCGATGCACCCGCGCAGGCCTCCGTGCTTGGTAAGCGTTACAAAAGCGCCTTCCTCGACGGAGAGCCTTGCCTCCTCGTCACCATAGGCCGGCGCTTTTCCCGTCCGGACAAACGTGTCGAGGGTTTCGCGGGCAATGGTCAGGAGCCGCTCCTTCTGTTTCGGGGACAATCTGTCTGCTGCGCCTCCATCCTTTGTTGCGGCGGGCGCGTCGCGATAGAACGCAACCGATGCGTAGCCGACCACGCTGGTGTTGTCGCCGGTTGTTTCCGCGGACGTCGTGTAATGTAAAACTTTCACCCGGTTAAATCCGCGCGCGAGGGCGTACAGCATCCCGGCCGTGACGACATGAAAACCGTCCACCTCCATCCGGTGGGAGGCATGACCGTTCCAGAACCCGTCGATATCCATCGCCTCAATCGCCTTGAGCCCGCGGGCGTCGATCTCCCGGGCTTCTTTCAGGGGATGAAAATGCGACTGGTCCACGCTGATGTCAACCAGCACATCGGTCCGGTCGGCCAACGCTGCGTCCAGGGCGGACGCGATGGTTTTAACCATGTTGACGTCCGGAGGATAGCCGACGATGACGGGAACAATCCTGGCTTGTGGAAATACCTTTTTGATCAGGGGCAGCTGCGTTTCTACCGAGTTCTCCGGCCGTTCCGCGCTTCCCTCGAACACATCCCGGCGGAAAATGAATCGCCGGTCAAACGCCATAATCCGGGCGGCAAGTTCCACGTCGACTTCCAGCGGGCCAAGAGGCGTTTCAAATGACCCATCCTTCCAGACGGAAGCGCCTTTGAAGGAATACTGATGGGACGGCGCGAGAATGACAACGGTGCTCACCTTCCGGGAAGATGCGGCCTTGAATCCGAAAGATGCTGTTGCCGCGGAATACACATACCCCGCGTGCGGAGAGATGATCACGCCTATCTCGCCGCCGAACTCGGGCAGGGTCGCTCGCCTTAGGCAGCCGTCGAGCATGTCGCCCAGTTTACCCGCATCGCCGGGATACCATGTGCCGGCCAGTTCAGCCGTTTTGACATGATCACTGGCCAAAGATGCATGTTTCATAATCGGTTTCACCTTCAGAGGATTGCAACCACCCCTGCGGGCGTCAAGACAGTTCCCCGCACATTCACCCTAAAAGAAGATCATCGCCAGCGCCTCTGCAATACAGGCCGGCTTCTCCTGCCCCTCGATCTCAATGGTGTGGGTTTGCGTCACCAGCAATCGGTTGCCCGGCTTTTCTTCCAGTGCGGAAAGAACAATCCGGTCACGAATTTTCGAGCCGGAAATCACGGGATTGAGAAAGCGCACCTTATCCAGACCGTAATTGATGGACATTTGTGAGCCTTCAAATTTCAGCGGCACCTGATAGCTGAAAAACGGCAAGAGCGAGAGCGTCAGAAACCCGTGCGCGATGGTTTTACCGAAAGGTCCCTTGGCGGCTTTCTCCGGGTCCACATGGATCCACTGATGATCTTTTGTGCTGTCGGCAAATTGATTAATTTGCTCCTGGGTCACCTGTGTCCAATCGGAAACAAATACTTCCTTCCCGATGTGCTTTCCCATATCCCGCAATACTGATGCGATAGACATATCAAATTACCCCCTTCAGTTTATGATGTTCATACACCATAGCCTTTTGACGGCATTCCGGCAATGCCGGATTATTCGAGGGCCGCGTTTACCCTGCCCTGCGCGACTTTTGCTTCTTTCACAATTCTTTCAAAAAGTTCCGCGACGGTCGGCTGGTCATGAATTAATCCCTGTACCTGTCCCACCGGCAGCACGCCTGTTCTGGAATCGCCGTTCTCGGTGGCCACTTTAATCGCTTTAAAAGCGTTGGCCATGTAAGCAAGCTGTTTGGCATTGGAATAACCGGAGAGCAGAACACCGATGAAAAGTTTGAAGTAGGGAACGCCGACCTGTTTGGCGATGTCCTGAGAATTGAAAAATGCGGCGGGCCAGCTCAAACCTTTGCGAATTGCTCTTTTGGCGGCATCCGTTTTCATGACCCGGCATAAAATACCGTCAAAGCGTTTGGAAAACAATGTGTCATAAACGTCTTTTTCCTGCGTCATTTTCTTGTAGTTTTCATGGAGCGGGCTCTCTTTGGTGGTCATGAGTCTGGTCCCCATGGCAACGCCTTCCGCGCCCAGCGCCAGCGCCGCCGCGATTCCCCGTCCGTCGGCAAAGCCGCCCGCGGCAATCACGGGAATTTTCAGATTTTCCGCCAGATGCGGAATCAAAATCAGCGACGTGATGTCTTCACCGTGCGCCGCCGCTTCCTGGCCGGTGGCGATAACCGCGTCCGTCCCGAAATCCTGTGCGCGCTTGGCATGCTTCAGATTGACGACGGTGGCGAAAACTTTCCCGCCATATTTGTGCGCTTCCTTCACGATCCAGTCGCCTTTGCCCAGCGCAAAGTTGATAACGGGCACTTGTTCCTGCAGAAGGACTTTCGCGTTTTCCGCCGCGCCCGGAAACATCAGTGATGCGTTGGCGCCAAAGGGTTTGTCGGTCAGTTTCCGGATTTCACGGATGGCTTCTCTGGTTTTCTCAGCGTTCAGGGGTCCTGTGGCCAGAATGCCCAAGCCTCCGGCGTTGGATACCGCCGCCACCATTTTCGGCACGCTGATCCAGCTCATGCCGGATAGCACGATCGGATATTTGATACCGACCATTTCTGTTAATCGTGTTTTCATAGTTTCTCCTTATGATGATTTAAGTCTCGTCAACTTTTTTTAGTTAGTTTCCACAAAGCTTTGCGGCTCTTGCCAGGCATTCTTTGGCTTCGGCGGCCATTCTCTCCAGCAGCTCCGCGCAGGTGGGAATGTCGTTGATCAAGCCGATGGACTGGCCGACCATGAGCGGCGCGTAATTGACGTCGCCTGTTTCCCAGGCTTGCTTTACCTTTTGACCGGATAAAAGCGGGATCAGCTCTTCAAACCCGCCATTTCGGGCTTCGATGGCCAGCACTTCTTCAATAACTTTGGACTTCAGACCGCGTCCCTGCAGACCGATCGACTTTCCGTAAATGACGGTGTCCATTTCCTGCCGGCGGATGAGCTCCTGCTTGATGTTATCATGCACTTCGCATTCCTTGGTTGCAATAAAGCGGCTGGCCATCATGACGCCTTCGGCGCCCAGCGCGAGCGCCGCCGCCATCGTCCGTCCGTCCGCGATGCCGCCCACAGTCACCACGGGAATTTTAACGGATGTGGCAATGCGCGGTGTAAGCACCATGGAGGTGACGTCATCATTTAACGGATGTCCGCCTTCTTCAATGCCCGCCGCATAAATGCCGTCAAAGCCGATTTTTTCCGCATGGAACGCGTGACGCAGCGCACCGACTTTGTGGAACATTTTCACGCCGGCATTTTTCAACCGTTCGACCGCTTCCATTCCGGCTACCTTATCCAGCGGTGTGCCCGAAAATTCAATGCCCGCGACTTTTTCCTCGGCGCAGACTTTAACATACATTTTGTGGTGCTCCGGGGTGATTCTGACCGACGGCAAAAGCGTGATGGCGATAAAAAAAGGCTTATCGGTGAGTTTGCGTGTTGCCCGGATGGCCGCTCGGAATTCGTCCGCCGTTTCGTAATTACCGGCGGTCAGATTGCCGATGCCGCCCGCGTTGGAAACCGCCGCGCACAGGTTCGGTTTGCAAAGCCACATCATCGCTCCACAGATAATCGGGTACTTCACGCCAAACATTTCCGTAATTGCTGTTTTAAACATAGTGCCTCCTTAGTCACGTTTTTGCCGCTTCATTTTCGCGGTCTTGTTATTTGATTTTTTCAAACTCTTTTGAATATTTTGCTCAACCTGCTTCTGAAACAGACGTCGCAGAAGGTAATCGCGGTAGAAATCGCCGATCCGCGTCAGCTCGGCGGTAATGCGAATATTTTCCCTGGTTGATTTTCCGGCGACAATCTTGCGCCGGAGCGCCATCTCCTTTTCCACAATTTTTCTGCCCAGATCTACCAGATAAGACAGATCATGAATAATCATTCCCACATCAGGCATTTTTTTGATAGCGTCGCGTCCCACACGCACATCGTCGTCATTGTAAAGCGGTTTGCCGCCGCTGGTCGTGAAAGGGATCAAAATGCCTAGCTTTTCCGCCTGGCTTAACTCCTTTTCCGTTAATCCGGTAACTTGAAGAAAGGTCGGCCGATCAATCAGGCCATGCCCGGCGCTGTCATTCGAACCGAAAACGGCATTTTCCACCGTTTCCGCTTCCTGGAGACTGAGCCCCTCATCCATGCGGCGCAGGATATTTTTGATGAGATAAAGCGGAAAGTAACGTTTTCCCTTAAGTTCCTGAATGGCCCGGAGACGGTCAATGCAAGCCTCGTCGTAGTAAGCCATTTTTTCATTGGCCTTTTCGGGCTTGGGCAGAAGTCCCTCTCCGACATAGTAGCGAATCGTCGAGGCGGGAACATGACTTCGTTTTGCTATTTCACCAATTTTCAGTTTCATCAGCCAGTCCAAACATTAAAGTTAAGGTTTAATGTTATAGTGCGGATGCCGGTTAATTGTCAAGCAAATAATATCCGCTTTAAATAATGAGTAAATTCAATGAATAAAGCAATTGATGAACCCTTGGAAGCTACTGAACTCTCCTGCGTATGCCGGAGATGGAAAAGTATCGCCGGCTTATCGAAATCACAGCCTTGGTAATGCTGATTATACTGATCATTGTCTGATTTTGATGAGTCTGCCGCTCATTCAAACGATCAGGAAAAGAAGCTGAACGATTTCACAATAAATATGATTGACTTAACTGTTGCATTGTATTTTCAAAGATGTTGCGGCGGCGGATACTGGACATTCCAGATTTGTTAACAGCAAGGCTGCGCGACTGCCAGATTAGCGCCATCAACAATCTGGAGATATCCTTTCGCGCCAACTGTCCCAAAGCCCTTTGTTGGCGGCGCCATCTGGAAAGGCCAGGATGTGGATCACCGCGAAAAGCTCACCCGCAAAAAACGCTGGGGGCAGTTGGATGAAGACGTTGTTTATTCCCAAACACAGCTCGACGACAAAGTCGTCAACCCCAATCAGATTCGGACCATCATCCGCACCTTCAAAGAGCATTTGCCGGAGATGTTTTCCGAAAGATTCAATGAAAAAAGCGAATTCGAAGTGCCCAAAACACTGATCTTTGCCAAAACCGACAGCCACGCCGACGACATTATTCAAATTGTGCGGGAAGAATTCCGTGAAGAAAACCGCTTCTGCAAAAAGATTACTTACAATAGTGACGACCCCAAAAGCACACTGGCGCAGTTTCGCAACGACTATCATCCCCGCATTGCCGTATCCGTCGATATGATTGCATAAAAACTGAAAAAGAATTTAGAAAAGCCGGGATAGATACCTCCTCTTAGTATATCGCCGGTGCAATAGTTCAGTAAATAGTTGAATTGCTGCACTATTGATATACCAAAAAAGGCGAAATATGGTTGGGAATAAAGAAACCGGAAAAGATTTATCCGGTATTGGAAAATCAGACCGCCAAAGGCTGGGGCAGGTGGTTCGTGACGCCAAAGGTTCTATATCTGTGTCTGATGCAGCAAAAATATTGAATGTATCTTCCACGGATGCAGCCAAGTTGCTTTCCCGCTGGGCAAAAAAAGGTTGGCTTTCCCGCGTTTACAGGGGCGTGTATGTTACCGTGCCGCTGGAGTCGCGCGTGGCTGATATGCCGTTGGAAAACGCCTGGGGCATTGCCGATAAATTGTTTTCGCCCTGCTATATCGGCGGCTGGAGCGCCGCGGAAAATTGGGGATTGACAGAACAGATTTTCCGCAAGGTCATGGTCATGACAACACAAAAACCAAGGCGCAGTTTGTGCGTCGTGAAAGGCACGGAATTTTTATTGCGTCAGGTTTCCGAAAAGGCGATGTTTGGCCTCAAGCCTGTCTGGCAGGGGCAGGTGAAGGTGTCGGTATCCGATCCGTCGCGCACGGTCGTGGATATGTTTGGCGATCCTACGCTTGGCGGAGGTATCCGATCGGTTTCAGATAGGTTTAGAAATTATCTAAAATCGGAAAATAGAAATATTGAACTACTGCTGAAATATGCAAAGCAACTGGGCAACGGCGCGGTTTTCAAGCGGCTAGGTTTTATGCTGGAACGGTTTGCGCCGCAGGAATCGGATGCGATAGGGAAGTGTCTTGCAGAGCTGACCAAAGGAAACACAACCCAAGACTGGATATTCAAAGGCGGCACCTGTCTGAAAAAGTGCTACTTTGAAACATACCGTTTTTCCGAGGATTTGAATTTTACGCTTATACGGGAAGATCATCTTCATGAGGAATCTCTGACGGGGGCGTTTAGGGAAATTGCTGATTTTGTTTATGATTCAACAGGTTTGGAAATACCAAAGGATTTAATCAAATTTGAAGTTTACAGGAATCCACGCGGGAAGTTATCGGCGGAGGGGAAAATCAGTTATCGGGGACCGATGCAGCAGCGCAGTGATCTGCCGCGCGTTAAACTGGATTTGACCGCCGATGAAATCATTGCTCTTCCACCGGTATTGCGGGAAGTTCAGCATCCTTATTCCGACAGGCCTCCCAATGGAATTATTGTTCAATGCTATGGTTTTGAAGATGTGTTTGCCGAAAAAATCCGGGCGCTGACAGAGAGACTTCGACCAAGAGACCTCTATGACGTGATTCATTTATATCATCATAGTGATGTAAATTCCGCGCATAATGTTTTAAGCAAAACACTCAAACAGAAATGTGATTTTAAGGGTATTTTGCCGCCTACCGCAAAATCGCTTGCGGAAAAACCGGAACGAATTGAGCTGGAAGCCGAGTGGTCGAATATGCTGGCGCATCAGTTAACGGCACTTCCACCTTTTGAGCAATTCTGGCAGGAACTACCTGCTGTGTTTGAATGGTTGTATCAAACCGCAGCAGAAGCGGGAGCGGCAACGGCAGGAGCGGCTGCACCGATTGCAGCCAGCGGGATCGAGATTGACACATCATGGCAACCGCCCGCCATAACTCAAGCCTGGCGCGTCCGGACAACTTCGCCTCTGCACATTATCCGCTTTGCAGCGGCAAATCATCTGTGTGTCAATCTTCAATATCAGGGCAGCTCCCGATTGATAGAGCCATATTCGTTGCGTATGACAAAGAATGGCGATTTGTTGTTATATGCTGTCAAACACAATACACAGGAAGACCGTTCGTATCGTGTGGATCGAATCGGCGGAGTACAAATAGCCAATACGCCATTTGTACCTAAATACAAAATTGAATTGACAGGAGAATAATATTTCATAACTGAAGCACTGATTCCAAAAGTATGGTCTTTCTGTAACACTCTCCGCGATGACGGCGTGGGCTATGGCGACTATCAGGGCAAAAAGCTTTTTTGAAAAATAAAACATTTTACGGCAACGAAATTGTTGCAGGCGCTCGCAGGCTGGTGCTCATGAATATGTTCCTGCATAACATTGGCAATATTGATTCCGAGACGTTTATCCTGCTGACTGACTCACTGGTGGCCGATACGGGGTTGCGAGTGGATTATGTGCTCACCAATCCCCCTTTTGGAAAGAAAAGCTCCATGACCTTCACCAATGAAGAAGGCGAACAGGAGAAAAAAGACCTAACCTACAACCGGCAGGATTTCTGGGCGACCACCAGCAACAAGCAACTCAATTTTGTCCAGCATATCCGCACGCTGCTTAAAACCAGCGGTAAAGCGGCGGTGGTTTTACCCGATAATGTCTTGTTTGAAGGCGGGGCTGGTGAAACGGTGCGCAAAAAATTGCTGGAAACAACCGACCTGCATACGATCTTACGGTTACCGACTGGCATCTTCTATGCGCAGGGCGTCAAAGCCAATGAATATGTTTATCAAGCGTTTGTCGGGAATACTGAACAATCAGCGTAATGCTTCTTTAATTTCCCTCGTATAATTGGAGATAACCTTTACCAGCTCGCTGTTATTCCGATTTTCATCAATCAGTTTGACCACCGCGCTGCCGATGACGATGCCGTCGGCGACGGCTCCGATTGCTTTGGCTTGCTTTGCGTTGGAGATGCCGAAGCCCACGGCAATCGGCATTTTAGTCAGCTTGCGGATCTTGCCGACCTCGCGGGCGACATCTTCGACTTTCGGTGCGGCGGTTCCGGTAACGCCGGTGATGGAAACATAGTAGAGAAATCCTGTAGCGGTTTTAAGAATGGTTTTCATTCTGTCTTTGCCGGATGTCGGCGCGACCAGCGAGATGAAGTCAAGACCGGCGGCGTCCGAATAAACCCTCAACTCGCGGGCTTCTTCCGGCGGCAGATCCACCACCAGAACGCCGTCCACGCCTGCCTCACTGGCCGTTCTGGCAAATTTTTCCACGCCATAGGCAAAGATCGGATTGAAGTAGCCGAAAAGAACAATGGGGATTTGCGATGACAGGCGGATGTCGGCAACCATTTTGAGGACGGAGGCCAGCGTTGTCCCGGTTTTGAGCGCCCGCTGGGAGGCGGCCTGAATGACCGGCCCGTCGGCTGTCGGATCGGAAAAGGGAACACCGATTTCCAGAATGTCCACGCCCGCTTTTTCCAGCTCGAAAATGAGTTCTTTCGTAACAGCAAGTGACGGATCACCCGCCGTTAAATAAACAATCAGCGCCTTTTCGTTTTTAGCGCGTAAAGATTCAAACTTGTCTCCAATTCGTCCCATTCTGGTCCTCGTTTCTTAAATGATGTAGTTTTATCCCCTCCTTTTTTAACCACCTTAAAGGTGGCGCGAGGAGGGCTAAGGAGGATTTTTATTCAAATTGCCAGGGAAAAATCCCCCTCGATCCCCCTTTAAAAAAGGGGGAATTATTCATGCCGTTCCCTACATTGTCTCAATAATCGTCTGCGCGTCTTTGTCGCCGCGTCCGGACAGGCAAATCACCATTGTTTTATTCTTCTTCATTGCCGGTGCGATTTTCATGGCATAAGCAATGGCGTGTGCGCTTTCTAACGCCGGAATAATCCCTTCCTGACGCGATAGAAATGAAAACGCCTCGACGGCTTCGTCATCGGTAACCGTCACGTAGGTTGCCCGTTTGGTCGCCGCAAAATAGGCATGTTCCGGACCTACGCCGGGATAATCCAGACCCGCCGCAATGGAATAGGCGTCACGCACCTGGCCGTGATCATCCTGCAACAGATAGGTTTTATTGCCGTGCAGAACGCCGACTTTACCGCCGTTGATGCTCGCGGAATGCTCAGTGGTGTTCATGCCGCGACCGGCTGCTTCCACGCCGAACATCGTCACTTTCTTTTCGTTGCGAAACGCATAAAAGGCGCCCATTGCGTTGGAGCCGCCGCCTACGCAGGCGATCAATACGTCAGGATTTCCACCTTCCATTTTTTTGATCTGTTTTTTAATTTCCAGTCCGATGACCGACTGAAAATTTCTTACCATCATCGGATAGGGATGAGGCCCGGCGGTGGTGCCGATGATATAAAACGTGTCGCGGACACTGCCCACCCAGTAGCGCATGGCTTCGTTCATCGCGTCTTTGAGGGTGGCCGTGCCGCTTTTTACCGGCACCACTTCCGCTCCCAGAATTTTCATGCGAAAAACATTGGGCGCCTGGCGGCGAATGTCTTCCTCGCCCATGAATATTTTACACTCCATGCCGAAAAGAGCCGCGACGGTGGCGGTGGCCACGCCGTGCTGTCCCGCACCCGTTTCGGCAATGACTTTCTTTTTACCCATCCGGCGGGCCAGCAGCGCCTGCCCCAGCGTATTGTTGATTTTGTGTGAGCCGGTGTGATTTAAATCTTCGCGCTTGAGATAAATCTTAGCGCCACCCAGGACGCTGGTCAGTCTCCGGGCGTAATAAAGCGGTGTCGGACGGCCTGCATATTCACGCCGATACCAGTCAAACTCTCTGATAAATGACTTATCTTTTCTGACTTTGTCATAAGCGTCTTCCAGTTCAAGAAGCGCGGGCATCAGTGTTTCGGCGGCATAGCGGCCTCCGAAAATATCAAAATGCCCATTTTTATCCGGTAGTGTTTTCATGCTTTTTCCCTTCGAATAAATATTTTCTGTATCTTGTTACCGGTTGTTCCGTCTTTGATGATTTGCATGATCCTTGCAATTTTTGCGGGATCTTTTTTCCCGGGTGCGCTTTCCACACCGCTGTTGATGTCCAGTGCAGCGGGATGAACCTTTTGCAGCGCATCTGCGACATTTCCTTCATTCAAACCACCGGAAAGTATCATCGGTTTTGACAACCGCCGGGCCAATTCCCAGTTGGCTGTTTTGCCCGTGCCGCCGTAAAGACCGGCTTGGCGATTGTCCACTAAAATGGCTGCGACAGCTAAGCCTGCTGCTTTTTTTAAGTCTTCTTCTGTCTTCAATTCCAGCGCCTTGATGACAAGGCGAGTCGGAAACTGGCGGCAATATTCAGATGATTCATCGCCGTGGAGCTGGATCATATCCAGACAACAATCCTCAAAGATTTTCTTTACAATTTCAGTTTGTTCATTGACAAAGACACCGACCGCTACCAGATAGTCAGGCAAACAGCCAATAATTTCTCTGGCTTTTTGCGGTTCTATATAACGTGGAGACGGCGGATAGAAAATGAATCCGACGGCCGCAGCGCCGCTTTCGGCGGCGCAGAGCGCGTCTTCAAGATTAGTGATGCCGCAAATCTTGACCTGAATCATTGATCGTCCTCTCCCAGGAATGAACGCAATTTTTGACCGATGTCTGTTGCAATGACCAACCCCTCGCCGATGAGGAAGGCGTTAATGCCCGCGGTCATCAGATATTCAATGTCGTTTCGATCTTTAATGGCACTTTCCGCCACGATGGTTTTTCCGGCCGGAATCAGTTTTTTCAGATCGCGGCTGGTATTGATATCCGTGACAAAAGTATCGAGGTTGCGGTTGTTGATGCCGATGATCTCCGCGCCGGTGGCGAGCGCAACATCCAGTTCCTCCTGCGTGTGGACTTCAACCAGCGGGCTTAAACCCAGCTCTTTGGACAGGGCGATGAATTCGGCAAGGCGCGCTCCCAGCACGCGAACAATCAGCAAAATGGCGTCCGCGCCGATGGCCCGGGTTTCATAAACCTGAGGCGGGGCGATGATGAAATCCTTGCGCAAAACCGGAATTCGGACTTCTTGCTTGATTTGCGTCAGATAATCCTTATGGCCACAAAAATATTTTTCATCCGTCAGGACCGAAACGGCCGCCGCGCCGTTTTGCTCATAAATCTTCGCGATTTGAAGGGGGTTGAAATGCTCGACCAGTCGGCCGCGGGAAGGCGAGGCGCATTTGACTTCCGCGATAATGGAACAGGCTTTGCCGCTGATCGCAGCCCGGAAATCACGGCAGGGAGGAAGAGTGGCAATAGCGTCCATCAGCGTGTATACTGATGTTGCTTTTTTCAGCAGCGCGACTTCTTCTTTTTTTGTTTCGATAATTTTGTCTAATATCATTTTTTCCTCGATACTCCCTCCTTTGTTAAAGGAGGGTTGGGGTGGATTTCAAAATCCCCCTAAATCCCCCTTTGGAAAAGGGGGACCGTCTTGAGCTTTGCTCAAATCCCCCGGAGTCCCCCTTTAAGAAAGGGGGGAAATTAATTAGCTATTACTCATTTCAATCAAAGCCTGCAATTTCTTAACGGCGGCGCCGCTGTCGATGCAGTCGGCGGCTACTTTGACACCTTCTTTGATGTCCGCCGCTTTTTCTCCGGCCACAATGGCCAGGGCCGCGTTCATCAGGACAACATCCCGGGGGGCCCCTGGTTTACCGGAAAGCACATCGCGCATAATCCGGGCGTTTAGAGCCGGGTCGCCGCCGCGAATCGTATCCAGCGGATAGGTTTTTCCGGCGTAATCTTTCGGATGAATGTTATAGGTGCGGACGATGCCGTCTTTTAATTCGGCTACACGGGTTTCGCCGGTAATGGTCACTTCATCGAGACCATCCGAGCCGTGCACGATGAACGCTCTTTTCGTTCCCATGTTTTTCAATACGTCAGCAAACATTTCCGTGAGTTTCGGATCATAAACCCCCAGCAGCTGGGCGTTGGCGCCCGCCGGATTGGTGAGAGGTCCCAGCATGTTGAAGATGGTGCGAATGCCGATTTCACGGCGCGGACCGATAGCGTATTTCATCGCGCCGTGCAGTCTCGGAGCGAACAAAAAACCGATGCCGATTTGCTGAATGCACTCTTCAACGATTTCCTGATCGACGCTGATGTTGACGCCTAAGGCTTCCAGTACGTCAGCGCTGCCGCAGCCGCTGGATACGGCCCGGTTGCCGTGCTTGGCGACGATGATGCCCGCCGCCGCCACAACAAACGCCGTTGCTGTGGAAATATTAAAGGTGTTGAGCTTGTCGCCCCCCGTGCCGCAGGTATCAACGATGGTTGTCGCGCAGGCGTTCACGCGCGTGGCTTTCTGACGCATGATGCGCGCCGCACCGGTGACTTCCTCCACGGTTTCACCCTTCATGCGCAGGGCCGTGATCAATGCTCCGATTTGCGCGGGAGTCGCCTCACCGCCCATGATTTCTTCCATCGCCGCCATCATTTCCGCTTCGGGCAGATCGATTTTTCGCACAACCTTGTCAATGGCTTCCTTGATCATGATGAACGCTCCTTTCGACCGATATTCTTTAGAAAGTTCCGCAATATTCTTTTACCCTGCGGGGTGAGCACCGATTCGGGATGAAACTGAATGCCCTCCAC